>JAGWXC010000166.1 GCA_018970045.1 Planctomycetota bacterium
CGGCGGCCAGACCGGATGCGGCAGGATCCACGGGCAGGATCGGCGGCTCGCTCGGCGTCACGGAGCCTTGAACAGGCTGTGCAGCCAAGGTGCCGGGTGCAGCCGCGGTCCAGGTCAGCAAGAGTGCGGCGGCCGCATGGCTTCGCATGGTGGCGAGTCTAGTGCCGCCTGCGGCGATCGCCCGTCGCGGAGGATCGATAAAGCGAGTTGAGGCAGTCGAGGCCGACATGCATCGTTGGAGCGGGCGTCGCGCTACCATGCGCGACCTGTGCTGGAACCCACGATGCGAGCGGCTTGCCACATCCTGACGTGCTCCCTGCTGGCCTGGTGTGCCGCCGTTCCCACGGCGATGGCGGGCCAACTCGATGATCTGGCCACCGCCAAGGCGCTGACCGATGCCGACAAGCAGGCGATCCGCTCGACCGTCGAGGGCGGCGTGAAGCGGCTCGCTTCGGACAACGTCACCGAAGTCATGGAGGCCCGCGAGGCGCTGTCCGGCTGGTCCAGCGACCGGACGACGCCGGTCTTCCGCGGCGAATTCTCGAAGGCCGCCTGCGGACCTCTGGCAGACCTGGTGCTGCGTGCGGAGCCCATCCAGGCCGTGAACGCCATCGAAGTGCTGCGGGTGGTCCAGACCCACGAGGCGCTGCAGCAACTCGCCAAGCTCTCCAACTCAGGAACGGTGACCAACGTCGGCGTGCGGCTGGCCGCGGCTCGTGCGTTGCACACGGCGATCGAAGCCGGAACCGACATGAATTCGGCGCAAGCCGACGGCTTGGTCCGTGCGATCACGGAAGCCACCAAGCGCGAGAGCGAGTGGGCGTGCTCCTACAGCCAGCTCACCGCGCTCTCGGCGATCGCCAAGCGAAGCGGCATGGATGCGAAGGTCGTTTCAGCCGCACGCTCCGGCCAGGTGGCTGGCCTGGGTGCCATCGCCACGAAGGTCGGCAAGGGCGATGCCAAGGACGCACAGCTCATGAAGAGCGCCAGCCGTGTGCTGGCCGCCATGCGCAAAGATCTGGCCAACGCGCCCGCGTCGGATCGCTCGGCACTGGCCGGAACGCTGCTGCCAGTGGTCGAGTCGCTCCGCAAGGCTGGCGGCACCCCGCCGGCGGGTCTCGATGCCGATGTCACTTCGGCCTATGCCGACACCGTCAAGGCTGCCGACCTGATGTCGGAACTGCTCAAGGCCAGCGGCAAGCCGGCCACGAAGCCTGCCGGCAAGCCCACCGGGAAGCCGGCCGCGAAGCCCGCGCCGAAGAAGCCCACGAACTGACGTTGGTGCATGCTGGGACCGGTGGGGTGGCATGATGGCCTCGCCACGCCTGTGGCTACGCTCCCATCATGCGGCCATGGATGGTCCTTGCAGCGATCGCAGCACTCGGCATGCTCTGGCTCGGCCGCGCTGAACCGGAACCACGCGCCGACATCCGCTTCGTGAGCGCTGAGGTCTTCACGCTCGACCCCCAACGCATGAGTTGGCAGCAGGATCTGCGCGTGGCCAGGGCGCTCTACGAGCCGCTGCTCGTGCGCGATGCCGTGACCGGCCTGCCCAAGGCAGGACTCGCGCAGTCGTGGTCGTGCAGTGACGATGGCCGGACGTGGACGTTCGCGCTGCGTGCTCAGGCGCGCTGGTCGGATGGCTCCCCCGTGACCGCGCACGATGTGCGCTACGCATGGATGCGCGCGCTGCTGCCTGATCTGGCGACGGACTTCGCGGGGATCCAGTTGCGGATCGAGGGTGCCGAGGACTTCCTGCGCTGGCGTGCCGAGGCGCTGGCCGCGCACGCAGCATCGCCCGGTGATGCGCAAGCACTCTGGTCGCGCACGCGCGAGGCCTTCGACCGCTTGGTGGCCGTGCGATCACCCGACGAGCACACGCTCGTGGTGACCTTGGTGCAGCCGGTCCCCTACTGGCTCGATCTCATGACCTTCCCCACGACAAGTCCCGTGCAGGAACGTCAGGCTGAGCGCTTCCGACGCATCGACCCGGCGACCGGAACCGTTCGGTGGGAGACCGCCTGGACCAAGCCCGGCGCGCTCGTGACCAACGGTCCCTACCAGCTTGAGTCGTGGCGCTACAAGCGCGGCATGCGCATGGTGGCTTCACCAACGTGGTGGAATCACGCAGCCATGCGGAACCAGTCGCTTGAACTGGTGCCGATCGCGGACCCCGGCACGGCGGTGCTCGCCTTCGGCACAGGCTCAGTCGATTGGCTCTGCGATGTCGCGGTCGACTGGCGCTCGGACATGGCGGCCCAGCGGCGCGCGTGGGATGCACGCGTGGCGCCCGAGGCGCAACGCCTGCAAGCGGATGGACTCGAGGGTGATGACCTCGTGGCCGCGCTGCCGGAGCCGGGACCCGGCGAGCGACGCGATCTGGTGGTCATCCCGGCCTTCGGCACGGAGTTCTGGCAATTCAATTGCCGACCGACGTTGCCGGACGGCAGTGCGAATCCCTTCGCCAACGCTGGCGTCCGTCGCGCGTTCGCGCGCTGCGTGGACCGGGCCGCGATCGTGGATCGGGTCACGCGGCTCGGCGAGCCCACGACGACCACGCTCGTGCCGCGTGGCGCGATCCCGGGCTACGACAGTCCGGCCGGCGTGGGCATGGACCATGAACGCGCGCGCGCCGAACTGGCCGAGGCCGGTTGGATCGATCGCAACGGCGACGGCGTGCCGGAAGATGCGCGGGGCGTGCCCTTCCCCAGCGTGACGCTGCTCTATTCCGTGAGCGTGGACCGCTACAAGCTCATCGCACTGGCCCTGCGCGACATGTGGCGCGCCACGCTCGGTGTCGATGTGCAACTGGTCGGCAAGGACACCAAGTTCTTCAAGGACGACCTCAAGCAGGGCAAGTTCATGATCGCGCGCGGCAACTGGTACGGCGACTACGCCGATCCGCTCACCTTCCTCGAGCTGCTCGAGACGGGCAACGGCAACAATGATCGCGGCTACTCGAATCCCGCGTACGACGCCTTGCTGCGCGAGGCGGCATCGACGCGCGATGCAGCGCAGCGACTGACCATCCTCTCGCGCGCCGAGGCGCTGCTCATGGACCACGACGTGCCCGTGCTGCCGCTGTGCCAACTGAGCGCGGTCTACATGGTCGACCCGGCCTCGCTCGCTGGCGTGAGCCACCAGCCGATGCTCGAGGATGAGTTCTGGCGCATGCACCGGCGTACGGCATCGGAACGCGAAGCGCTCTCGGTGCTCGGCCGTGAGGTTGCCCGATGAGCGTGGGATCGATGATCCTCAGGCGCAGCCTGCAGCTGCCGCTGGTCCTCGGTGCGGTCTTCCTGGTGACGTTCTCGCTGATGTGGCTCGTGCCGGGCAACCCGATGGAAAGCGAAGGCCGGCGCCCGCCGCCGGAGATCGCCGCGCTCTTCGAGCGCTCGTACGCGATGGAGGATCCCGTCACCTTCGGGGTGCAGTATCTGGATCGAGCCAGCGGCGTGGCGTGGATCACGGGGCGCCACGAGCGGCCATTCGACCTCGGTCCGAGCCTGCGCCACGCCGACTGGACCGTGAACGAGATCATCGCGGCGGGGCTGCCTGTCAGCATGGCGCTCGGAGCGCTGGCGATGGTGTTCGCGCTCGCCATCGGTCTGGGTGCGGGCATCGTGGCTGGCTTGCGACCGGGCTCGCTCGGCGATGCCGTCGGCCAAGGCGTAAGCGTGATCGGCATCAGCCTGCCGGGCTTCGTGGTGGGCTCCGTGCTGTCAGCGGTCTTCTGCGCTGGGCTGCAGTGGTTTCCTGTGGCCACGTGGGACGGCTGGAGCAGCGCGATCCTGCCGGCCCTGGCGTTGAGCCTTCCGTTTGCGGCGGCGATCGCGCGGCTGGTCCGCTACGGCATGCTGGAAGAGATGCGTTCGGACCACGTTCGGACCGCGATGGCCAAGGGCCGCTCGCGGACCGGTGCTGCCGTGCACCATGCGATGAAGAACGCTCTGCTGCCGGTGCTGTCGTATCTCGGGCCTGCGACCGCAGCCGCGATGACCGGCTCGTTCGTCGTCGAAAAGGTCTTTGCGGTCCCGGGCATCGGCCGCCACTTCGTGGAAGGCGTGCTCGGCAAGGACGTGACCCTCGTGATGGGGATCGTGCTCTGCTACAGCTCGCTGCTGGTCGTGCTGAACTTGGCGGTCGACCTGCTGTACCGGGTGGTCGATCCTCGGATCGAGGCCGGCTGAGGTACAGTCCCGCGCATGCGATCGATCGTTCTCGCCGTGCTTGCGTTGGCTGCCTTGACCGGCTGCACCACCTGGCAGGGCCCGACCGAGATCACCGTTCCCGCCGGCGAGTACGACCGATCGGTGCAGACGGCCGTCGACACGCTGAATCGACTCGGCTACCGATGCACCGTGATCGATCGCGAGGCGGGCGTGGTCGATACCGACCCGCTCCGTGCGGGTTCGCTGGTCGAACCCTGGCGCACCGACAACGCGAGCCTGTCGGATGCCGCGGCCAACACCGTGTCGCCACGCCGTCGGCAGGTGCGGCTGAGCTGGACGCCCGTCGGGGCCGAGGCTCCCCTGGTCGAGCCAACCACGCTCGGTGGACCGGAGCTCCCCGGCTCGAAGGCGCCCTCGCCGAAGACCGATCTGGCCACCGGGCCCTTGGTGCTTCGCGCGATCGTGTCGTTGGAGCAGCAGTACACCCCTGGCGACAGGATCTCGCCGTATTCCGCGAGCCTGTCGAGCAGCTTCTCGGAGCCTCGCTCCGCGACTTCCGGACCGGTTGATCGCGGAACGTGGACCCCGGTCGGCCGCGACGAGGCCACGGAACAGCGCATTCTTGGCCTGATCGAGCGGGCGCTCACCCCGTCGACCGATCCGGGTGACAAAAAACCCTGAGTTCGGTCACGGACCGCATTGACATCGCCGACCTGAGGGCGAGACTTCATCCATGCGCGCAGGAGGCTGCGCGCGCTGCCCGTTGCCCCCCAAGCCCACGATCCACGATGCGCACCCCCTCCATCGCCGTCACCGTCGCTCTCGGAGCCATCACGGCAGCCATGCTCGCCCCCGTCGTCGTGGGGTTCCGCGGCGGCCAGACGCAGCTGCCGACCACCAGCGCCGACTTCTACTTCAACGGCACGCAGCCCGACCCCACGGGTGCGCAGGTCGAGCCCATCTATCCGGCCGTGAATTGTCAGTATTGCCACGCCGAATACAACACCGCCACCGCACCGTTCGACTCGTGGGTCGGAAGCATGATGGCCCA
>JAGWXC010000167.1 GCA_018970045.1 Planctomycetota bacterium
ACGAACTTCCAGCCGTAGCGCACTTCGTCGGTGATCCACCACTGGTTCACGGCGGCATTGCGGCGCGGCTTGATGCGGTAGACGCGGCCATCGTTGTGTTCGACGCTGATGTTGTCGCCGCTCGAGGTGATGCCGTCGATCGACGGCGTCTTGGTGAGGAACCAGACGCGCTGTTGGAAGAGGAAGTCCTTGTCGAGCAGCGCACCGACCGGGCAGAGGTCGATGACGTTGCTGGCGAGCTCGTTGTCGAGCGCCATGCCCGGGAAGACATCGATCATCTCGGTGCCGCCGCGGCCTTCGACCATGAGTTCGTTGGTCTGGGTGACCTCGCGCGTGAAGCGCACGCAGCGCGTGCACATGATGCAGCGGTCGCTGTAGAGCAGGATGTTCGGGCCGACCTGCTTCTTGGGGTTCTTGATCTTCTCCTCGACGAAGCGGCTCTCGCCCCGGCCGTACTCGTGCGAGTAGTCCTGCAGCCCGCACTCGCCCGCCTGGTCGCAGATCGCGCAGTCGACCGGGTGGTTGATGAGCAGGTACTCCATCACGGCCTTCTGGTTGGCCTTGGCCTTGTCGCTGTCGGTGTAGACGACCATGCCCTCGGCCGCATGCGTGTGGCAGGTGGGGCTGAGGCGGCCGGTCGATTCGAGCTTGCCCGACTTGGGATTGGGCTGCCAGATTTCCGCGAGGCAGATGCGGCAGTTGGCCGGGATCGACAGGGAGTCGTGGTAGCAGTAGTGCGGGATCTCCTCTTCGTTCGCCAGGGCGACCTGCAGGATGGTCTGGCCCTTCTGGAACTCCATCGGCTTCCCGTTGATCGTGATCTGCGGCATGGGGCCGGAAGTCTAGCGGCGCCGTCGGTCGCCCGGCTCGGTCACGGCGCTGCGGGATCGGTGCGGCACTGCACGACGATGGCGCCATCCTGGAAGGCCAGGTCGAGCAGCCGGACCGTTCGGCCATCGGCCAGGTGCATGGCGGGCAGCCCGCTGCCAAGGCGAGCAAGGTCCCCCGCCAGCCCGCCGGCCAGCACGACCGGCAAGGGCAGCGCCCCGGCGCCGATGCCCGCGACCTTGAGCCCAACCGAGCCCTGCTCACCGACGACCTCAAGCCTGCACCAGTCGATCCGGCCCTGACGGGAGAGCATGACCAGCAACGATCCTTCGTCCTCGATGGCCAGCGCCGCATGCTCGAGCGGCTGGCCGCGGAGGTCGTCGGGGATCGAGTCACGGGCGAACTCCGCCCATGGCCGCCACCGCTGCGCCAGCCAGCCGTTCAGGTCGTCGGGATCGATCGCGACCGCCCACGGTTCGGGCCCGCGCACCTGGTGGATCGCGGCCGCGAGAGCCTTCTCGAAGCCCGCGGCCCGTGCATCGGCCTCGGGCGAATGCGCGAGCGCCCGCGCGCGCGACCATGGGGCCGGCTTCACCTGCGTCAGGGCGATCGCACCGAGGCCGCCCACGAGCACCACCACCCCTGCCGCCATGAGCAGCAGGCCGCGGCGGCGCGAGGACCTGCTCACGCGCCCCGCCACCGCGTCACGATGACCGTGTCGTTCTGTCCGCCGAAGCCGAACGAATTGCTGAGGCAGGTGTCGACCTTGGCCGCGCGCGCCGTGTTGGGCACGTAGTCCAGGTCGAGCTCGGGATCGGGATTCGCGTAGTTGATCGTCGGCGGCAGCATGCCGTGGCGGATCGACTGCACGCAGGTGATGAACTCGACCGCACCGGCCGCCGCGATGAGGTGTCCCATCATGCTCTTGATCGAGCTCATGGGGATGGACGGGGCGAGCTCGCCGAAGACGCGCTTCACGCCGATCGTCTCGATGGAGTCGTTCTCCTTCGTGCCGGTGCCGTGCGCGCTGATGTACTGGATCGGCGGGCGGCCATCGTCGAGGCGCTGGTGGGGATCGATGCCCGCCTGCGCGAGCGCCTGCGTCATGGCGGCAGCGGCGCCGCGGCCATCGGGCTGGATGTCCGTGATGCGGAAGGCGTCGGCGCTCGAGCCGTAGCCGATGAGCTCGGCCAGCGGCGTGGCGCCGCGTGCCATCGCATGCTCGAGCGTCTCAAGCACGACCATGCCGCTGCCCTCGCCCATGACGAAGCCATCGCGGCCGATGTCGAACGGCCGGCTGGCCTTGGTCGGGTCGCCCTTGAACGTGCTGAGCGCGGTGAGGCGGTTGAAGCCCGTGATCCCGAGCGGGTGGATCATCGTGTGGGTGCCGCCGGCGAGCATGGCATCGGCATCGCCGCGGCGCAGGATGCTGCACGCCTCGCCGATCGCTTGCGTGCTCGCGGCGCACGCGGTCAGGCAGTTGTAGCTCGGGCCCCTGATGCCGAACTCGCGCGCCAGATGCGCCAGCGGCATGTTGGGCTCCTGCTCGACTTCGCGCGCACGGTCGAGCATGCGCTGCGCGGCATCGAACCACGCGCCACCCACGCGGCCGGCCGAGGCATCCCATCCAGCGACGTTGGCCGCGAAGTAGTTGGCGGTGTCGATCACGCCCTCGCCGGCACCGAGGTACATGCCAACGCGGCGAAGGCTCGGCGCGGGCCGCTCATCGAGCCCGGCCTGTGCCCACGCCTGACGCGCCGCACCGAGCGCATACCTGCTGTTGAGGCCGGCGGTCGCGTGCGCCTGCGGGTGCTTCACGAACGCATTCACGTCGTAGTCGCGCACTTCCGCGGCGAAGGTCGTGGGGAACGTGCGCGCATCGAAGCGCGTGATCGGCGCCATGCCGCACTCGGAGCGCATCATGCGGCCCCAGACGCCTTCGAGATCATGGCCCAGGGGCGTGACCCAGCCCATGCCGGTGACGACGATCCGCACGCTCATGACGCCCTCCGCAGGATGATGGCGGCGTTCTGGCCGCCGAGGCTCGTGGTCAGGACGAGCACGGCTCGCAGCGCTGCCGGCCGCGACGCCGCAGCCGCGGCATCGAGCCCCGGGGTGGCGCTCGCGTTGAGCCGCGCAGGAATGGACTGGGTCGCGAGCATCTGCACGCCGGCGCAGGCCGCCAGCGCGCCAGTCCCGGCGCCGCAGAAGCCGGCGTTCGGCACCACGGTCGCGATCGGCAGCGTGGACAGCCGCGCGCCAAAGACGCGCTCGAGCGCAGCGCGCTCGCCGGCATCGACTTCGGGCACGGCGCAGCCGGTCGGCACGATCGCATCGATGTCGCCGGCGGTCATGCCGGCATCGTCGAGCGCCGACTCGATGGCCGCCGCGATGTCCTCGCCAGTCTGCGACAGATCCATGCCGAGCGTGTCGGCGCAGACGGACTGGCTCGCGCCGAAGCCCGCGAGTTCGGCCAGGGGTGCCTTGCCACGGCGCGCAGCCGATTCGGCGGATTCCACCACAAGGATGCCGCCGCCCTCACCGAGCACGGAGCCGCAGGCCTGGGCGTCGAAGGGGCGCACGAGCTCATGGCCCTGCGCGCTCGCGGGCATGGCGCGCAGGCGTCCGCTGGACCAGTTGCGCATGAGCCCCATCTGGTTCACGCGGCTCTCGGCACCGCCCGAGAGGCACGCATCGGCATCGCCGCGGCCGATCACGCGCATGCTCTCGCCGAGCGAGAGGAGCGCGCTGGATTCGCCGCACGTGATCGTGTTCGACGGCCCCTGGCAGTCGTGGATGATCGTCACGTGGCACGCCAGCATGTTGGGCAGGTACTTCAGCAGCCACAGCGGCGTGAGGTTGTTCATGCCCACGTTGCCCCACGCGCCGAGGTCAACCGAGCCATCGGCATTCGTGCTGGTGACGAGGGCCGACGTGAGTTCATCGATGTCCGCGGCAATGAGGCCAGCGCCGATGTGCGCGCCGAAGCGCTCGGGGGCGATCGTGACCGAGGTTGCGCCCTCGGTGCCCCGGGTCACCAACCCAGCGCTCTGCACCGCCATGTGCGCCCCCGCGACCGCGATCTCGATGTCGCGGGCCATGACCTTCGTGCCCTTGCGGTAGCTCTTGGGCACGAGCGTGCGCACGTCGAAGCCTTCCGGCAAGACGCTCGCGAACGGGCACCCGAAGGAACCCGTCTCGAACCGATCGATGCGGCGGATGGCACTCGTGCCTGCGGTCAGGGCCTGCCAGAACGGCTCAAGGCCCACGCCGAGGCCGCACACCGGGCCTAGGCCGGTGATGACGACGTGTGTGGCGCTTCGTCCCATGGGAGCGCCGGAGGATACCGGGCCCGGGCGATCGGGTTTGGGGAGCGCGCGCGCTCAGCGCCCCGCGCGCAGATGCCGGGCCAGGAGCATCGAGAGCTCGAGCGCCTGCTCGGCGTTGAGCCGCGGATCCACGGCGCTGCGGTACGCGCGGGCGAGGTCGGCGTCGTTCAGGCCTCGCGATCCGCCGGTGCATTCAGTGACATCGTCACCGGTGACCTCGATGTGCACGCCGCCGAGGTGCGTGCCGCACACGGCATGCACGGCGAACGCGAGCTCGAGTTCGCGCATGACCTTGGCGAAGGCGCGCGTCTTGACCGGGCGCCCCGCGCCGGGGCCATTGCTCGGCACCACCGTCTCGGTGTTGCCGTGCATGGGATCGCAGATCCAGAGCCCCTGCCAGCCCGCGGCGTGCACGGCTCGGAGCACCGCCGGTAGGCCCTCCTCGATCCGCTCGGCACCGAACCGATGGATGAGCGTGACTCGCCCGGGCTCGCGATGCGGGTCGATCGCCTCGAGCGTGCGCACGAGTGCCGCGGGCTCGGTGGCCGGCCCGACCTTGATCCCGACCGGGTTCGAGAGCCCACGCACGTACTCGACGTGGGCACCATCGGGTGATGCCGTCCGCATGCCGATCCACGGCAGGTGCGTGCTCAGGTTGAACCAGCCATCGCGCCGCGGGACCCGACGGGTGAGTGCCTGCTCGTAGGGCAACACCAGCGCCTCGTGGCTCGTGAAGAAGTCCACCCGCGTGAGCGCAGGGTGATCCTCGCCGGTGAGCGTGCGCGCGAAGTCGAGGCTCGCTCGGATCTCATGCACGATGCGCTCGTACTCGGCGCGCGACGGGCTCGCGTGCGCGAAGGACAGGTCCCACTGCTCGGGATGGTGGATGTCGGCGAAGCCGCCGTCGACGAGCGCGCGCACGAAGTTGAGCGTGAGCGCTGCGCGTTCGTAGCCACGCAGGAGGAGTTCAGGGTCGGGCCGGCGCGCGGCGGCGCTGAACTCGCTGCGATTCACGTTGTCGCCGCGATAGGCCGGCAACGAGACGCCGTCGCGCAC
>JAGWXC010000168.1 GCA_018970045.1 Planctomycetota bacterium
GCCTCGGTCACCTTGGTGAAGAGCATGTACACGATGTAGAGCCACGAGCCGCAGCTCACGACGTACCACGTCCACCACTGCTGGCTGCCGGTGGGGCTTTCCTCGGCAACCCAGGCGGTGACGAGCATGACCATCGACCAGAACACGAGGCCGCGGAAGAGTTCCGAGCCCTTCTTGCCGAGGTTCAGCAGCAGCGGGAATTCCATGACGAGCAGCGGCACGGTGATGAGCCAGTCGATGTAGCGGTAGGCCGTGGGGAACTGCTTGATCGTGGCGCCGACGATGCGCTGCCCGTTGTCATCGAACAGGCCTGCAACGCCCTCGAGATAGATGCCCGCCATGCGCCAGTAGTGGAATGCCGCGACGGCGCAGATGATGCCGGCGACCGTCATTGCCGTCTGATACTGGACCTTGACGGTCTTGCGTTGGAGCCAGAAGTAGAGCGCTCCCGCGCCCATGGCAACGGTCGAGAGCCAGAAGAGGTACATGGTCACCCCTTCCATGCTCAATCCGGCGTTGAGTGCGCGCATGGTGGTGCTCATGTCTGCAAGAAGTGGTGTCACGAGGGGTCTCCTGGATGCCCGGTGCGTGCCCACCTGGGCCGAACCGTGGCGGTGCGGGTGTGAGATTCACGAAACGTCCCGGGGTGTTCTCCGCAATTGCCCAAAGCGGATTCAACCGACTCGGCATTCGGCCAAAGATTGCCCGGATGGAGGCGGATTCCGTCAAGGGTTCAAGGTGCCGGGAGGCCGGCCTCACGGACGCGAGCGGTCGTCGAAATCGGCGTTCTGGCGCTGCAAACGGCCTCTGAAGCGATCTCGCGCTACGGTGCAACACCATGATCCAGTCGATCGCAGGTGCAGGTTGGACCGTTCGCGCGCTTGACCGTGAGCCACGGTTGAGCGGGCCAGATCTGGCACATGCGAGTGCGCCCATGGGGCATGGCTCCGATGGGCAGACGAACGCCACTGGTGCACCCGTCGTGCCGGCCGGCCTCATTGGCAAGCGGTTCGCCGCGACGGTGCCTGGCTGCGTGCATGATGCCTTGCTCGCGGCGGGCGCGATCGCGGATCCCGACCGCCGCGACGGCGAGGTCGCGCAGGAGTGGGTCGGCCGCACGGCGTGGGGCTGGCACTGCACGGCGGATCTCGAGGCACGCGCACGCGACCACGAGCGCATCGATCTCGTCTTCGAAGCGATCGACACCCGCGGTTCAGTCTGGCTGAACGGTCGCTGTCTCGGTCATGTCGAGAACCAGTTCCGGCCATGGCGTTTCGACGTGCGCGGCATCGTGCGCACCCTGGGCAACTCGATCGGCGTGGATCTGGATGGGCCCGTCACGACGGTGCTTGCCCGTGCGCGCGAGCTGGGTGAGCGTCCGGTCAATGGCGATTGGACGCCGTACCCGTTCCTGCGCAAGAGCGCCTGCAGTTTCGGCTGGGATTGGGGCCCGAAGTTGCCGTCGTGCGGCCTCGGTCCGTGCTGGATCGATGCGTGGAGCACGGCGCGAATCGATCAGGTCCGTCCGCTCGTCACGCAGTGCTCCGCCGAGCGCGCCTCGATCGAGGTGATGGTGGACCTTGAGTTCGCCCGCGATGGACGCGTGCCCGATGGACTCGAACTCGAGATCGAACTCTCGCTCGACGATGGTCGCTTGGTGCAGGAGCGCGTTCGCGTGCGTTCGGCCACGCCGAGCATCACGATGGTCATCGATCGTCCGCCGCTCTGGTGGCCACGCGGCATGGGCTCGCAGCGGCTGCACCCGCTCACGGTGCGCCTTCGCCACGGCGGCAGCGTCCTCTACGCGTGGTCGCGCCGCATCGGCCTGCGGTCGGTGGCCCTCGACACGGCTGCGGATCCCGACGGATCTGGCACGCCCTTCACCCTGCGCGTCAACGGCCTGCCGGTCTTCTGCCGCGGTGCGAATTGGATTCCGGTGTCGCCGTTTCCGATGTCGGGCAGCCGCGAGCGCGCCCGCGCGCTGCTTGAGCAGGCGTGCGATGCGAACCTGAACATGCTGCGCGTGTGGGGCGGGGGGCAGTACGAACCGCAGTGGTGGTACGAAGCCTGCGACGAGCTCGGGCTCATGGTCTGGCAGGACTTCATGTTCGCCTGTGCGACCTATCCCGAGGAGCAGCCCTACGAGGACGCCATCAAGGCCGAGGCTCGGCACCAGGTGGCACGGCTCAGTGCGCACCCGAGCGTGGTGCTCTGGTGCGGCGGCAACGAGGACATCTTGGCATGGTTCTCGTGGGGATTCCGCGAGCGCCTGAAGCCCGACCAGACCTGGGGCCGCCGCATCTGGCTCGAGTGGCTGCCGGCGATCTGCGCGGAGCTCGACCCGACCCGTCCCTACTGGGCCGAGAGCCCATGGTCGGGTTCGCTCGACATCCATCCCAACGATCCCGATCGCGGTGATCGCCACACGTGGGACCTCAAGCTCGACGCGTATCGCCAGCAGGTCCCGCGCTTCTGCAGCGAGTTCGGCCAGCAGAGCCAGCCGGCCGTCTGCACGTGGCGCGGGGCCGTGGGTGACGGCGCGCTCCAGATCGGAAACCCCGCGATTGCCCGGCGCCAACGCGCCTGGGGCGGCGATGACGAGCAGTACGGAAAGGTCCTGCCGCAGTGGTTCACACCGACCGAGGACTTCGGTGCATGGGTCTGGCAGGGTCAGCTCCTGCAGGCGCGCGCGATGCGGTGGGCGATCGAGTGGTACCGCGCGAACCAGCCGCGCTGCATGGGCGCGCTCTTCTGGCAGTGGAACGACGTGTGGACCGGCCCGAGCTGGAGCGTGATCGATGTGGCTGGCCGACCGAAGCCGGCGTTCCATGCCGTGCGAAGTGCGTGCGCGCCCCGCACCGTGGTGCTCGTGCCGCGCGACGGCGCCACGCAGGTCGTGGCGATGAACGACACCGCGGATGCCTGGTCGTCGTCGGTGACGGTGCACCGCGTGGGCGGCGATGGCCGTTCGCTCCGTTCGGCGCGTGTGCCGTTCACGGTGCAGCCTCGATCGACGCACGTGGTGTGCGCCGCCGAGGAGGCCGTGGGCGGCATCGCCGATGCCTCGTGCGAGCTGTTCGTGGCCGATTGCGGCGAGGATCGATCGATCCACCTGCCGCAGCGCGACCTGCTGATGCGGCTGCCGTTCCAGGAGCCCCTGCGTGAGTGCGTGCGGTCCGAATCGGGCGGTCGCCGCGAGACTTGGCGCATCACGGCACGAGGCCTTTTAGTCGACGCCTGGCTCGAGCCGCTGTGGCCCTGGGAACGCACGCACGGGAATCTGCGCACGCTGCTCGACGAGGAGTCGATGGACGTGATCGTCGACTGGACCGGGCCGTGCACGGATGTCCCGGTGCGGACTTGGGTCCGCACGGCGAACGAGTTCGGCGGTCACCCCATCGAGCCCCGTGCGTTCAGGCCGTGAATGGCCCGGCGGGGGCGGTAGGCCCGGATCGATCGATCGTCACCGAATTCAGTGCGGTTCTTCAGGATCGCGGCTCCGGCTGCCTGAGGATGTGCGCTTCATGGCTGTGGGCGCAGTGCCCATCGGCAGGGCGCATCGCGCGCATGTTCCAAGCATCACACAGGGGAATCACATGGTGGCCAGCATCGAATCGATGGCGTTGCACGAGCCTTCGGGCGCGTCGCATGGTGGATGGTTGGGGGGCGAGTGCGCCGGGCGCACGCCGGACCCCGCATGGGTCATGGCGCTCGAGTGGGCCAATCGGCAGCTCGACCCGGTGGCGATCACCAGGCACATGCAGTCCAAGCGGGGCGTTCGTCAGCACGCCATCGATGATCTCGTGGCCGAAGGCGTGCACGGCGACCGCATGGTGTGCACCATCCTGCACGATGCTGAGCGCGCACCATTGACCACGAACCTCGCGCAGGTGCTCTCGCTCGGCGTGGATCTTGCACCACATGATCCTGCGTGTCCCCACGGTCGCATGCGCCGCGTGGCCTTGGTGATCGCGGCGCTTGCATGGCACGACATCTACTTCAGTTCCACCGATCACCTCGATGACGATGCGTTCCATGAGTTGCTCTTCACGGCGGTGCTGCAGGATCCGGTGCGCGACCTGCCCGGCGGGGCGCTCGTGCACGAGTGGATCGATCTGGCCACGGCAGGGGGCGAGGGCCTTCGCGAGCGCTGGCTGTCATGGTACGCCAGCGATGGCGAGCGCTCCGATGCAGCGGCCGATGGCGAACCCGTGCCGCCGCGCCGCCGCCGCGATCCATCTCGCGATGCCGCGCTGCCACGGCCGTCCAAGCCATGATGCAGGTCCGATGCAATGGGGTCGCGCGGAAAATCTGAACCTTGGCTTGTGTGGCCTCGTCATGGAACCGATGGTGTTGGTGAGGGAGTTGAGGGACTCCGGTCGGCCTCTGCAACGATGTGCCGCAGGAACAACAGCCGATCGTGGGACAGCCGCTTCGAGGGGAGGCGGCTGATCCCCTTTTTGGCACTCCTACACTGCCGACATGACCGATGGATCACCAGCTTCGATGACGCCCCGCGCGCACGTGCTCGTCGGTGACGGCTGGCGCGAGTCCGATTCGACGCGCTCCTTCATGGCCGTCAGTCCGCTGGATGACCAGGTCTTGAGCGAACTGTTCCCCATCAGCACGGCGAACGAGCTGTCAGCCATGGCTGCAGCCGCGACCGCGGCACAGCCTCGCATGGCGCACCTGGCCTTGCATGAGCCGGCTCGCCTGGGCGCCTTCCTCCGACGGATCGCCGTCGAGCTGCAGGGCGCCAAGGGCTCGATCGTGGACATGGCGCATCGCGAAACGGCCCTCCCCGCCGAGCCCCGCCTGGGCAGCGTCGAGTTCGGGCGCACGCTGCTGCAGCTGGAGCAGGCTGCCGCGTGCTGCGATGCCGAGCAGCGTGCGATCGATCGCGCCCTTGCAGGCGATGCGGCCTTCGGTGAACCGGCCAGTTGGCGGCGTCCACGCCGCGATGTGGCCGCAGGCATCGCCTCCATGCTCGAGCCGCTGGATCGGCCGGTGCTGTCGATCGGCCCGAACAACTTCCCGTTGGCCTATCACGGCTGCGTCGGTGGTGACACGGTGGCCGCCTTCGCCAG
>JAGWXC010000169.1 GCA_018970045.1 Planctomycetota bacterium
GCGTCGCTGCGCCGCGTGGCGATGAGCCGCGGCATCGGGTGCCCGAGCGCCGGCGCGGGCTTGAGCTCGAGCACGTCGTAGTTGGCGGCGAGCTCGGCAAGCCCATCGTGGGGGTTCAAGAACGGAAGGTCGAAGCGGCTCCCCGGAAGTGCGCCGCTGAATCGCTTGAGATCGCCTGACACGCGCACGGGCCCCTCGGCCGGCACGATCCAGGCGGTGCGACCATCGCAACCAGTCACGACCGCCCGGCCCTCGGCATCGGTCCGGGTGAGCACGTACAGGCCTGGATCGCGCACGACCAGCACGGCGCCATCGATGGGCACGCTGTCGGCCTTGGCCCGACCTCGGCGCTCGCCGTCATTCGATGGATCCATGCCCGCATCGCCCCGACGGCCCCGCCGCTCACGGCCATCGTCGGTGATGGCCTGGATGAAGTAGGTGCGATCGCCCGTGCGTGCCGCTGCGGCCAGCCTGGCGAGCGTGGCCTGAGCTGACGCGCTCGGCGTGACCGAGACCGTGGTCCACAGCAGGATCCCGGCGATCGCGAGCACGGCCGCTGCCGCAAGCGCGCGGCGGATCCGGGCCATGCGGCCGACCCGCATCGCGCTTGCCCGGCCCATCGCGGCCTCGTGATGCTCGCGGTGCAGTGCGTCGTGGAGCAGGGCCAGCTGCGCCACCTCGTGGGCCACGGCAGGATCCGACTCGATCGCACGGCTGAGTTCGGCGATCCCCTGCTCGTCGATCGTGCCGTCGAGCATGGCGTGCGCGAGTTCAGCAAGGCGCGGATCGATCATGACCCACCCCCGCTCGGCGAAGCCAGCGAACCATCACCCGCCTCGCGGGTGCGTGATTCGATGCACTCGCGCAGCTGCTCGCGGATGCGCTGCAGCGACTTGGCCACGGTGGTGGGATTCAGGCCAGTGAGTTCGGCGATGCGCCCATTCGGGAGCTCGGCGCGGTAGCGCAGGTCGCAGAGTTCACGCTGCTGGTCCCTCAGCAAGTCGATGCAGTGGTTCAGGTGATCGACCTGGGCCCGCACCGCATCGGCTGCGGGCGACATGGCGGCGGCGAGAGCCTCCTCGGCGGCCGGCGAGAGCGCGACCGGGAAGCGGCGCTGCCGGCGGCGCGCATCGCTCAGGGCGCGGCGCGCGATCGTGAGCGCCCACGGCAGGAACGGTCGCGTGGTGTCGTAGTTGCCGAAGGACTCGAGCACGCGCGTGGCGGTGTCCTGCAGGACCTCGTCGCGCAGGGCGCGGTCACCGGCGAGCGCGTGCACGAACGCGCTCACCGCCGGCTGGGCGGCGGTCCACAGGGCAAAGGCTTGGCGGGTGCGAGGGTCCACGCACAAGGGATTCTCGCGTGGGCGGCGGTCATGACGGGGAAAGCGCAAAAGTCACCAAAAACTCCACCCGCCAACGAACGACGGCACCCCGAACCGAGGTGCCGTCGCGTGGAGTGCAGGATGTCGCCGAGCGGTCCGGGGACCGCCCTCTTCAGCGGCGTCCGCCGCGCATGCCACCGCCGCCGCGGGAGTACCCACCGTAGCGCGAGCCTTCCGCCGAGCGGAAGCCCGACACGCTCTCGGAGCCGCCGGGTCGGTGGTAGCCATCCATGCCGCGGTTGGCCATCGAGCCGTTGCGCGCGCCGTCACGGTTGCCGGCGTTGGCGCCGCGGGCGTTGTTCCAGCGATTCTGGGCGGCGTTGGCTGCACGGCCATCGCCACGGTTGTTCAGCGCGCGATCCGCCATGCCGCGGTCATGCCAGCCGCGGCTCCACGCGCCCCAGCCACGATCGCCCCAGGCGCCGCAGCCCCAACCCCAGCCGCAGCCCCAGCCGCAACCGTAGCCCCAGGCCGTGCCCCAGTACGGACTCCAACCCCAGCCGCCGTAGCCATTGGTGTAGACCGAGGGATATAGGTCGGCGTAGCCGTACGACCAGCCGTCATCCTGCTCAGGCGCGTAGGTGCCGCTGCTGTACGAGTACTCGCTCTGGTTGCCGAAGGTCGTCGGGTAGCTCGGGGCGACGTAGGACGTCGAGCCCAGCTTGGCCTGGTCGATCGCGGGCGCCGTCGAGGCGTTGTAGTCGTAGCCGGTGCCGAAGACCGGCACGCCGCCCTGCATGTAGGTGCCGAGGTAGCCCGCGGTGCTCCCGAAGGTCACCGTGGTCGGGGTCGACGCGACGACCTCGACGAACGTGCACGCATAGACCGGCGACGACGCGGGGATCGAGTAGATCGACGCCGGCACCGAGTCGCAGACGCTCCACGGCCCCGAGCTCGAGGTCGCGGTGAACCAAGCTCCGTCGTCGCAGCAGTAGAAGGTGCTGCCCGACTGGATCACGGGTTGCGAGGCGTTGGTCGCGAAGGACAGATCGCCGTTGATGGGCGCGAACGCGGGCGTACCCGTGAACCGGACCTTGCACGGCATGCCGCTGCGCTGCACGGTGACCGCGCGGACGATGCTGCTGGCGACCGCCGCTGACTTGGCCTCGACGGTGCCCGGCACGCTGGCGCGGACGGCGGCGAGCATGCCATCGGCCGGCAGGCTCGAGAAGGACGACGGGACGCTCGATGCATCCACATAGGTCCACGGGCCATCCTTCAGGCTCGGCGCCGAGTACCAGCGTCCCGAGGCGAGCAGCCACCAGGTGCCGTTCGTGCGCAGGACCGGCATCGAGGCATTGGTGACGCGCTCGACACCGTCGCACGCCGCGGCGAGCTTGGGTGCACCGTTGATCGAGACGAGGACCGTGGGCGAGGTCGCCACGATCACGTCGGGCATCGCGCGGTTGGCAGCGCTGGCCGATGCGGCGCGCGGGCCGGAGACCGAGTGCACCGCAACCATGACCTCGTCGGGAGGCGTGGTGTCGGTGGCGGTGAAGGGGCCCTTGATGTCGGTGGCGGACAGCCAGTTGGTGCCGCCGACGCGCGAGTACCACGCACCATCGGGCGACTTGAGCAGCACACTCGGCGTGTTGACCACGCGCTTCCAGCCGGCGCCGCAGTCGCCGAGCACCGGATCGCCGGTCAGGGTCACGAGCACCGCGGCGCGCTCCACCACGCGGATCGCGGGAACGGGGTTGGCAAGGCCAGACACGTCACGCGAGGAATCGATCGCGATCCCCTGCACGATCGTGGGCAGCGTGGCTTCGATGGCCATGCCGTCGAGCAGGTTGGCGATGGCCGAGGTCATCGCATCGCCCGAGCCGTCGCTCATGGTGCAGGCGGTGACGCTGAAGGTGCCGAGCTCGACGAAGCCGGGAGCGCTCGCCTGCGAGACGACCGCGGTCATGTCGAGCGTGCCATCGACCGGGTTGCCCTTGCCCGAGCTGACCTGCACGGTTGCACGCATGGAGACCGTGTTGCCCGAGATGCCCGTGTACGAGGGGGCATTCAGCACATAGGTCTTGCCATCGACGGTCGCCTTCTGCGGCCACTCCGAGGCGGCGGGCGCCGCGGCTCCGGTAGACGGCGAGGCGGACTGGATCGCTGCAGCGGGTGCAGCCAGGGCCGTCGTCAGGCTGATGACGGCGAGGACAGTGGTCAGACGCATGGTCGTGATCCTTGGATTCGGGGTGAAGCCCGAAGGGCAACGCTGCCGCCGGGGGCGACGAATGTAGCACGATGGGCGTGCAACTCGGCATGGGGGGATGGCCACGCCGCGCAGCACCATGCCTGGCCCGGCGAGAGGATGCTCGCCTGAGCGATGGAGGGGTCTTCTATCGCTCATCCGTGAGCGATAGGATCCAGTGCATGCCGCAGTGGAACTGGCAGCACCCCGACTGGCCAACATGGCGACTCCGCAAGGGCTCGCTCGTGCAGGCCGAGCGGCTCTTCGCCGAGGGCTGCGGCCGGCTGCTGACCACGCATGAGCGCAGTGGACCCGGCGCATCCGAACGGATCATGGTGGAGCGCGTGGTCGATGAAGCCATGACCACCTCGACGATCGAGGGCGAGGCACTCGATCGCGCGAGCGTGCAGAGCTCTGTGCGCCGGGCGCTGAGCTTCGGCGTGCCCGATCGCTCAGCGAGCCTGGCCGAGCGAGGGATCGCCGAACTCCTGATCGATGTCTGCCGCAGCTTTCCCCTGCCACTCGAGGTGGCCACGCTGCATCGTTGGCATGCCATGGTCATGTCTGGACGCACGGACCTTGCTGACGTGGGCCGTTGGCGCACGCGCTCGGAACCCATGCAGGTCGTGAGCGGTCGCCTGGATCGACCGACCGTGCACTTCGAGGCCCCGCCATCGAAGCGGGTGCCTGGCGAGATGCGCCAGTTCATCGACTGGTTCAACAGCTCGGCCGCAGCAGGCGGGCGCGCACGACTCGGTCCGCTGGCGCGCGCGGGCATCGCACACCTGTGGTTCGAGAGTATTCATCCGTACGCGGACGGCAACGGCAGGATCGGCCGGGCCATCGCTGAGAAGGCGCTCGCGCAGTCGATGGAGCATCCATCGCTCACGGCACTATCGCCGGTGATTCTGGCGCGGCGGAGCGACTACTACCGCGCGCTCGCAGCGGCGAGCACCACGCTCGACATCGATGCATGGCAACGATGGTTCGCCGGTGCCGCGCTGCAGGCGCAGGCGCGTGCGCTCGCCGAGATCGAGTTCATCACGGCCAAGGCGCGGCTGCTGGCATCGGTCGGGATGCAGCTCAACGTGCGCCAGGAGAAGGCGCTGCTGCGCATGATGAGCGAGGGCTCGCAAGGCTTCGAGGGGGGCATGACGGCCTCGAAGTACATGGCGATCACACGCGCGAGCCCCGCAACCGCCACGCGCGACCTGGGCGGCCTGGCCGAAGCCGGCGCGCTGGTTCCGCACGGCGCACGGCGGCACATGCGCTACGAACTGTCGCTCCCCACGCGCACGGTGCCGACCTTCGAGGTGAGGGAGGATGGTTCCGTGCACTCCACCCCCCTCACCCGCGCTCGATCGCCGCGACGCGGAAGTCGCGGTCGCCGGGATTGATCGCCAGCGTCACCGTGCACTCGCGGCATCCGTGGCGCAGCACCTGGCCCACCGCGATCTCGCGCGACAGGTGGAACCCGCGCACATCGGCCTTCCATCGGTC
>JAGWXC010000170.1 GCA_018970045.1 Planctomycetota bacterium
CGGATCGGGGATGAAGGCGCCGTGGCCGGTGAGTGGCTGCGCGGCCTGGTGCGCGATGCCGCCGGCATCAACCTGTCAGGCCTCGGACTCGTGGGCGGCGCGGCGGTGGTCTTCTCCGCGATCTGGCTGCTGGTGGCGATCGAGCGCAGCTTCGATCGCGTCGCCGCCACGCACGTGCGTCGTCCACTGCGTCGCAAGCTGCTCGTCTACTGGACCGCCCTCACCCTGACGCCGGTGCTGCTTGGCGCCGTGCCGCTGGGCGTGCGCCTGGCGCTGTCGATCTCCAAGCTGCCCGACCTGATGCCCGCCTTGGCGGAGTTCATCAGCGGAACCACTGGGTTCCTCTCGATCTGGGCGCTGCTCTACGCCACCTACGCCTTCATTCCAAATCGTCGGATGTCATGGAAAGCGACGCTGGCCGGCGCGCTCGGTGCCGCGCTCGCCATCGTCGCCGGCAAGGCTGCACTCGGCTCGCTCGCCGCACGGAGCTTCGGGGCGAGCAAGCTCTTCGCCAGCCTGGGCCTGCTGCCGGTGCTCATGTTCTGGATCTACCTGATGTGGATGGTCGTGCTCTACGGCCTGCATCTGGCGGTGCTCATCGACTGGACGCTGCCGCGCCTGCGCGTGGGTGCGCTGCGCCAGGCCCGCTGGGAAGCGATCGATGATCCAGACCGACCGCGGGCTTCCGGCCGGCGACGCACGCGTCGCGTGCGCTGACGGCCCTGCCCCGCGCGGGGCGGACCGACTCAGGGTGCGGGCTGAGGCATGGACGGTGGCGTCGGGGCGACCACGGGCACCTCTGGCGAAGGGGCCGGAGCCTGGCGGGTCGCGTCGAGCTTCGGTGGATTCTTCGTCGTGCCGGCGGGGTCCGGGACCGGTCGTCCATCGATCGTCCATCGCTCGACGAGCTGGAAGGAGTCGGTCCGCTCCGACTCCGGAACCTGCTCCCGCAACCAGAGCACGTACGAACGCTGCACGGACTCGATCGATCCGAAGCAGGCTTCGAAGATCGTCTCGGGCGCCTCGCCCGGCTTCGCCTCGCGGCAGGCTGCGAGGAAGGCCTTGAATTCAGCGGGGCGCTCGAGCATGCACCACCGCACGAGCATGCACGACTGCGCGTAGAAGTCCTCCTGCGCCTGCAGGGCCGTTTGCGTTCCACCCCCCGACGGCAGGACGCGAGCGGTCACGAGCAATCGAACCGGCATCAGGCCATTGGCCAAGAGTGCCTTGCGGAACGTGCCGAACCGCTCGTCGCGCATCGACGATGGCCCCCCGGGTCGCCGCACGTCATCGGTCTCGTAGCCGACGGCAAGACCTTCCGCGAGCCAGAGCGGATTGAGTCCCGTGGGCGACTGCGCGCCGCACTCGAAGAGCATCTGGTGGGTGGCCTCGTGCACGACAACGACCTTCAGGCTGTCATCGACGGCGGCCTCGCGTTGCGCGCGCTGCGAAGCGAGCTTCGCGCGTGCCTGATCGACCTCACGCTGCGCGACGGCGGCTTCCTGCCTGCTCAGGCGGCTTCCACGCATGCGATTCACGGCGTCCTGCCGGGCCTTGATCGCGGCTTCGTTCTTGGCGATGGTCGCATCCGCCGCACGGACGGCGTCGGTGCTCTCGGGATCGAAGAGCTGCAGCCGCCGACCTGACGGCTGGTAGTAGCCCAGCGTGGTTGCCAAGGTCTGCCCGTCGACCTCGCGCGCAAATCGACGGAAGGCGCCCTCATCGGAGAAGAGGATCGCCAGATGCCGCACGCCGGGATCCGTCGCCGGCAAGCCACGCTGTGCCAAGTCGGCCAGCAACGAGGTCCGTGTGCGTTCCAAGGCGTTCAGTGTGTTGGCGATGGCCGCGGCCGGAGCATCGGACACCACCAGGAAGTGATCCGACGCATGGCGTTCCGCCTTGGGCATGTAGCTCGCCAGCGCATCGGGGATCGGAGGCGCGGCCACCGCGACCGTAGGGTCCTGGGCGAGCGCCGCCAAAGTCATGGCGAGGACGTGCAGCATGCTCTCGTTATACGCGCAGCGCTTGGATTCATGTTCGCCCCGCCTATCATCCTTCCCATGCTTCGCGCGTCGCTGCTCCTGTGCTGCCTCCTGCCCTGCGCGGGTTGCTACAAGCATGTCGTCCGCACGTCGGGCGATCCGAGCATGCCACGCCAGACCTACGACCCCAACGTCGACGACACCGAGCCGGGCTTCTTCGACCAGCTCTTCTGGGGCGATCCGCCGGCGGGGCAGGACCCGGTCGAGTACTACCGGCTCAAGCGCGCCGGCAAGGACATTCCACCGACCCGGGTGCCGCAGCCGTTGCCGACGCCGCCTGCGGTTGCAGCACCGACCGACACCGGATCCGGCACCAACGGGTCCACCCCCTGACCGGGCGCGGGCCCCACTCCGGGCATAGACTTCGCCACCCCTCAAGGACGAACTCACCATGGGCATTGAAGCAGCGCTCCCCACCGACAGCATCCTCACGACCCAGCTCCAGCGCGTGGTCAATTGGGCCCGACGCTCGAGCGTGTGGCCCATGCCCTTCGCGACCGCCTGCTGCGGCATCGAACTGATGGCCACCGCGTGCAGTCGATTCGACCTTGCCCGCTTCGGTGCCGAGGTCATGCGCTTCAGCCCGCGACAGGCTGACCTGATGATCGTGGCCGGCCGCGTGAGCGTGAAGACCCTGCCCGTCCTGCAGCGCATCTACATGCAGATGGCCGAACCCAAGTGGGTCATCTCGATGGGCGCGTGCGCCAGCACCGGCGGTGTCTTCGACACCTATGCCGTCGTGCAGGGCGTGGACCAGTTCATTCCCGTCGATGTCTACGTGCCCGGCTGCCCGCCGCGGCCCGAGATGCTCATCGAGGGCATCATGGCGATCCAGCGGATCATCGATGAAGACCAGCTGCCGCGCGACCCCACCGGCAAGCGCCTGCCGCTGAACATCGCGCTCGAGCCCAACTACGTGCCGCGCCCTCAGCCCGTGCCGGTGACCGTCGGGATCTCCTGACGGATTCCGGCCACGAAGGCCGCCACGCGCTCCATGCCCTTGGTGATCTGCTCTTCGCTGCAGGCGAAGGAGAATCGGACGTGCGCACGGGCGCAGTCGCCGAAGTCCTCGCCGGGCACGATCGCCACGGCCTGCTCCTCGAGCAGCGCCTCGGCGAAGGCCTGCGCCGAGTTGAGCACACGGCCGCCCGCGGTGCGGCCACCGAGCAACGAGGCCACCGACGGGAACGTGTAGAACGCTCCTGAACTCGGCGGCGCCACGAGCCCGGGGATCGCAGCCTGCAACCGGCCGATGAGTTGCGCGCGGCGGGCGAAGACGCCCCGCATGCGCTCCACGTCGGCCGCCCCGTTGGCGAGCGCCTCCACGATGGCCGGCAGCGCGAAGCTCGCGATCGAATTCGTCATCTGCCCCTGGAGCTTGATCGCCTCGCGCACAAACGCGCCACGATCACCGGGTGCGCACATCCAACCGATGCGCCAACCCGTCATCGCGTAGGCCTTGCTCATGCCGTTGACCGTGATGGTGCGGTCGGCCAGGCGCGGATCGCTGCCGATGCTCCAGTGCGCGATGCCCGGCGTGACTTCCGGATAGACGAGCTTCTCGTAGATCTCGTCGCTGATCACCGTGACCTGAGGATGCCGGGCGAGCACGTCGGCGATCGCTTTGAGGGACGCCGCAGGCAGCGTGATGCCGCACGGATTCGACGGCGAATTCAGGATGATCCCGACCGTGCGCGGCGTGATGGCGCGCTCGATCGCCTCGGGTCGCACGACCAGGCCATCGTCGAGCCGGGCGGGCACCTCCACGCAACGGGCACCGGCGAGTTCGATGAGCGGTCGGTAGCTGACCCATGCCGGCGTCGGCACGATGACTTCGTCCCCGGCGCCTCGCTCGATGAGCACCTGAAGGGCCATGTAGATCGCGTGCTTCGCGCCCGCGGTGATCGTGATGTGCTCGAACGAGCACTCGATGCCGTTCTCGGTGCGATGCTTGTGGGCGATCGCTTCACGGGCGGCGCGATCTCCGGGGGTCGGCGCATACTTGGTCTGACCGGCCTCGAGGGCGCGGATCGCGGCGCGCTTGATCGGCTCAGGGGTGTCGAAATCCGGCTCCCCAACGCCGAAGCCCACCACGTCGACGCCCTTCGCCTTCAGTGCCGCTGCCTTGGCACTCACGGCCAGCGTCGCGCTTTCCTTCATGCCCGAGATCGCGCTGCTCACCTGCATGCACGCAAGCGTACAGCCTGAAGCGCGCGTGCAGCCCGCTACACTCCGCCCCATGCACTTCGACGCACATGGGCCCGTGCTGGCCGACCTGGAGGCGCGGATCAACGCCATCCGCGACTCGCTTTAACTACCCGACCAAGGCACGCGAGCGCGACGAACTCACGGCGCGCATGAACGAAGCGGAGTTCTGGAACGACCCCAAGCGCGCGCAGTCGGTCATCGCCGAACTCAAGGTCAAGCGAGCGCAGATCGAGCCCCTGGAAGAGGTCATGAAGGGCCTCGAGGACGCCGAGGTGGGCTACGACATGGCCAAGGAAGCCAACGACGCCGATCTCCTCGCGGAGATCGACGAGCTGCTCTTCGGCCTCGTGGCCAAGATGGACAAGGTCGAACTGCAGTCCTTGCTGAGTTCCAAGCATGACCACCGCGGCTGCTTCGTCACGATCCAGGCTGGCGTCGGCGGCACCGAGGCCAACGATTGGGCCGAGATGCTCGAGCGCATGTACCAGTACTACTGGAACACGATGGGCTTCAAGGTCGAGGAGATGAGCCGGACCTACGGCACCGAGGTCGGGATCTCGGAAGTCTCCTACGCCGTGCGCGGGCCGTTCGCCTACGGCTACATGAGCTGCGAGCACGGATCGCACCGGCTCGCGCGCGTGAGCCCCTTCAACGCCGAAGGCAAGCGACAGACGAGCTTCTGCACCGTCGACGTGACGCCGGAATTCGAGGAGAGCGACCTCGAGATCCCCGAGCGCGACCTCGAGATCGTGCCGTTCGTGCGCGCGAGCGGCCCCGGCGGGCAGAACGTGAACAAGGTCGC
>JAGWXC010000171.1 GCA_018970045.1 Planctomycetota bacterium
CAGATGACCGACGAGGTCCGCCGCGAGTTCGCCTTCGGCCGCAACCACGGTCTGTGCGCGCGCGTGGCCACCGCAGGCCTGACCGGCCTGCCCTACATCGAACTGCTGCACGAGCCTGATCAGTCGCTGCTGTCCATGCCGCCCGAGGACATGATGAAGGACGACGTCGTGGCGATTGCCAGCACCGCGAGCAAGTTCGACGAAATGGTCGACTCGATCCAGGCCGCCGTCGCCAAGATCAGCCGCATCGACTTCGCCGGCCTGGGCGTGCGCATCGGCGAGCTGGTCGACACGGCCGACACGGCGATCAAGACCGACCTCCACCGCACGCTGACGAGCATCGCCGACACCAGCGACGAGGTCCGCGCCTTCCTGCAGAGCGGCGACTTCAAGTCGACGATGAAGGAACTTCCGGAAACGGTCGCGACCTTCCGCAAGACGGCGGAGGACATCCGCATGCTCGCCCGGCGCGTCGAGGGCGTGGTCGCCCGCGGCGAACCCCGCGTCGGTGCGCTCGTCGAGGAACTCACTGCTGCCGCGCGCAGCTTCGAGCGGCTCGCCAACCAGCTCGAGCGCGATGCAGGCTCCACGCTCTTCGCACCCCCGGAACCCGCCAGCACCCCGTCGAACTCCTCCAGGAGCACCAAGCCATGACTGATTCCATCCTGCGCGCCACGTCCCGCCTCGTGAACGGCACCGCGAGCCGTGCGGCTCTGGGCTGCATGGCCATCGTGCTCGCGCTGCCGGGCTGCTCGCTCCTGACGAGCCGACCCGGTTCGACGCAGTGGACGATCGATGCCGCGACGTCGGTGCCCACCGCCGAAGGCACGCCCACCCTCGGACAGCTCGGCGTGGCCCGACCGCGCCTCGCTGCGCCGTGGAACTCCGACACGCTCGTCTACCAGCATGCCAACGGCGAGGCTCGTGCCGACATCTACAACGGCTGGGTCATGCCGATCGACCAGATCCTGCAGGCCCAGATGGTCGATGTGCTGGCCCAGGCCAAGGCGGCGCAGTCCGTGACGCTCGCCGGGTTGTACGGCTCCGACCAGCTGAACCTGGTGAGCAGCGTGCGCACGTTCGGCGCGTTCTTCGACGACGACCGCAAGGGCGTCACGCGCGTGAAGCTTCATGTGCTGCTCCTGCAGCGCACCAGCGAGGATCCGCGCATCGTCATGGAGCGCACCTACGAGCACGAAGCGCCGCTGGCAACCGACGATGCCGCAGGTGTGGTGAAGGGGCTCTCCGATGCCTACGGGCAGTGCCTGCGCGACCTCGTGCGTGACCTGCGCGCCGTTCCTGCCGATGCGCTCGCCAAGCCCTGAGCGCAGCATGACCAACCCCACGCTGCACGCGCTGCTCGGCGAATCGATCGACTACGCCGGGCTCTACCCGCCCGCGTCGCTCGATGAACCCACGGCGGTCTCGATGCACACCCGCCTGCTCGGGGGCGGCGCTTCGTGGATCGGCGCGCGACTGGTCTGGCCCGCATCACGGCTCGTGGTGCTCGGCACCTTGGCCAAGGGCCACGTGCCCACGGCTGAGCCGCCGCGCACGGAAGGGGCCTGGGCGATCTCCGCCGTCACGCCGCCGATCGCACAGTGGGAGGACTTCACGGCAGCGCTTGCCGCCGTCGAGGCCTTCAACGATCGCCATGCCTCGCCGGGCGAGCCTGCCATGCGCGTGGATTGCCTCGAGGTGAAGGCCGCGAACGCCAGCGAGATCGAGCGGGCCATCGAGGTGCTGCCGGAGTGCTTCATCTACTGGGAGCTCCCGGTCGATCGCGATGTGCGCGGCCTGCTGATCGCCATCGCCGATGAGGGTTTCGGGGCCAAGATCCGCACCGGCGGCACCGTCGCGGCGGCGCACCCGACGATCGAGCAGGTCGCCGCCTTCATCGAGGCTTGCACGTTGGGTCGTGTTCCCTTCAAGGCGACCGCCGGCCTGCATCGGGCGCTGCGCCACGCGGTGCCTGCCATCGGCTGCACGCAGCACGGCTTCATGAACGTCATCGTGGGCTCGTGCATGATGCACGCGGGCGCGATCGATCGCGGCGGGCTCGAACGGCTCCTGGCCGATGAGCGGCCCGAGGCCTTCACCGTCGATGCGCGCGGCATCACGTGGGAAGGCCACCGCATCACGGCGGCGCAGGCGGCGCTCGCGCGTGCCCAGCTCATGCACAGCTTCGGCTCGTGCAGCTACGACGAACCATTGGAGGATCTCCTGGCCATGGGGCTGGTGAGCAAGGAGGAGTGCGCATGACGGCGTCAGGAGCATCGTGGGTCGCAGGAGCCCGGTCGGCCGATGGTGAAGGCAAGAGCGAGGGCTTCGGCCTTGCGAACCTGCCCATGGGCGCGTGGAGTGGCGAGGGCCGCGGTGCGCGACTGGGCGTGCGGATCGGCGACAGCATCCTCGATCTGCATCGTTGCGTGGAGTCGGGCGTGCTCGCTCGGCTCGACCGCAGGATCCAGGATGCGTTGGCGAAGTCCGTGCTCAACGACTATCTCGGCCTTGGCCATGCAGCGTGGGCGGCGGCCCGAGCGGAACTCCAGCGCCTCCTGGGCGAGTCGTGCGGCGAACTGCGTGATGCAGCGATCGCCAAGGATGCACTCCTGCCGGCTTGGGGCATCACGATGCGCTTGCCGTGCGACATCGGCGATTACACGGACTTCTACGCGTCGATCCATCACGCCACCAACGTGGGTTCGATGTTCCGCCCCACGAACCCGCTCATGCCCAACTGGAAGCATCTGCCGGTGGGCTACCACGGCCGCGCGAGCACGGTCGTCGCCAGCGGTGCTGCGGTGCGCCGGCCGATGGGGCAGACCGTGCAGGCCGATGACGGCCCGCCGTCACTCACCCCGTGCCGGTTGCTCGACTACGAGCTCGAGCTCGGGGCCATCGTGGGTGGGCAGGCCAACGAGATCGGCCAGCGCGTGGGCGTGGTCGAGGCCGCCCAGCGCATCTTCGGCCACGTGCTCCTGAACGACTGGAGCGCGCGCGACCTGCAGAAGTGGGAGTACCAGCCGCTCGGCCCGTTCACGGCGAAAAACTTCATCACGTCGATCAGCCCGTGGGTCGTCATGGCCGAGGCGCTCGCCCCGTACCGCGTGCCGATGCCGGCTCGCGTGGAAGGCGACCCCCAGCCGCTGGAGTACCTGCGGTGGGATGGCGACTTCCTGCTCGATGTGCGGCTTGAGGTGGCGATCTCCAGCGCACCCATGCGAGAGCGCGGCGTGCCGGCGATGGTCGTCAGCCGCAGCCGTGGCACCGACCTGTGGTGGAGCATGAACCAGATGCTCGCGCACCACACCGTCAGCGGCTGCCGCATGCGCCCGGGCGATCTCCTAGGCAGCGGCACCATCAGCGGCGCGGGCGAGGACGAGCGCGGCTGCCTGCTCGAGCTCACCTGGCGCGGCACCAAGCCGATCACGCTGCCGGATGGCACGGAACGCAAGTTCCTGCAGGATGGCGATGAGGTGATCCTTCGCGGATTCGCGGTGCGCGATGGACTGCCCAAGCTCAGCTTCGGCGAGTGCCGCGGCATCGTGCTGCCCGTAGCATGACGTGCGGGATCGCTTGGCGCGAGCGCCGGCAGCCGTGCGGCCGGGTGATTCGCCGCGCCGCGTCACGCTGCCGCGGTGCTCGGCGCTGCTGCGCCTTGCGCGCCAACGGGCGCGCCGCTCCGATCAGCGCTTCGAGCCGGCCACGCGCGCAGCGCGCGCGACGGTGTTCACGCCCTGCCAGTCGACCTTGATCTCGCTGCCCTTGGCGATGCCCAATCGCGCGAACTCGCCCGCGGCGAGCTCGATGGCGTAACGGGACTTGGCACCGCTGGGGTAACGCGGCAGCCTGACCTCGTATGCGCCGCGTGACTCATCAGCGCGCTGCGGCGGTTCGATTTTCATCGTGTGCACGGCGGTCACGATCCCTTGCTCGTTCACATAGGCGATGTCGATCGGGACCAGGCAATCGACCATCCAGAAACCGAGCTCGCGCGAGTAGGGCATCACGAAGAGCATGCCTCGATGGCGCCGCACGCGGTCGCGACCCGAGAGCCCCTTGGTGATGGCCGCGTCGGTCGCTGCCAGTTCGAGGTCGAACGGCTCCGCGCCAAGCGTAAGCCTCACGACCGGCAGCCCAGCATCGCTGAGGTTCGGGATCTGCGCGGGCAGGGGATCATCGTCCGCCGGCTGCGCCGGTGCGGCCGGAGCCGCGGCGGGCGGTGCTTCACCCGCAGCAGGGGTCGGTGGTGCCGCCGGCGTCGAAGGCGCATCCTTCGCCGAGGGAATGACCGGGGGCACCCCAGCAGGTGCTTGCTTGGGTGCGTCCTGCGGCCGCTTGCCTTCCGTCGTGGACATCAGCGATGCGCCGACGGCCACCATGGTGCCCAGTCCCATGACAGCCATCGCTGCGATGAGTGGTGCGCGCATGCCGATCAGTCCCACGTGTTCGCGCTTCCCGCGCGTGCTGGCGTACGGCGGGCAGTCTTGCCCTTGGCGGCTGGCTTCGCAGCCTTGGCATCGCTCGCAGGCTTGGCTGCCTTGGGTGCGCGAACCTTGCTGCTCGCCGTCATCGCGCCGTCTTCCCACGAGGCCGGGTAGAGCGGCTCGTCGAGTTCGACCGCAGCGCGCGTGGCCATGAGCGGTCGGAAGGTGTCGCACATGACCGCGAGTTCGTTGGTGTGGGTCAGGCCGATCGTGGCCTCAACGGTGCCCGGGTGCGGGCCGTGCGGAATGCCCTGCGGGTGCAGCGTGAGCGAACCGCTCTCGATGCCGCGGCGGGCCTTGTAGTTGCCCTCGACGTAGTAGAGGACCTCGTCGGAGTCGAGGTTCGAGTGGTTGTAGGGGACCACGATCGCCTGCGGGTGGAAGTCGAGCGGCCGCGGGCAGAACGAGCAGATCACGAAGTTGTGCGCCTCGAAGGTCTGGTGCGTCGGCGGCGGCATGTGGTGCTTGCCGACGATCGGGCTGAAGTCGTCGATGTTGAAGCAGTAGGGGTAGTAGCAGCCGTCCCAGCC
>JAGWXC010000172.1 GCA_018970045.1 Planctomycetota bacterium
ATCAACGAGCTCATCCTGAAGCTCAAGCGCGAACTGCGCATCACCGGCATCGTGGTGACGCACGACCTGCAGTCGGCCTTCAAGGTGGGCGACCGGTTCATCCTCATGCACGAAGGCACCGTGAGGTTCGAAGGCTCCGCCGCCGAGCTGCGCGCGTGCCAGGACCCGGTCGTGCATCGCTTCCTCCAGGGCGAGGCCTCGCCCGAGGAGCTGGCCGAGATCCGCGGCAACGGTGCCTCTACACTGGGCGCCCCATGAAGGACTCGACGCGCAACTTCGTCACGGGCCTGGTGAGCATCGGCGCGCTTGGCGTGCTGGTCGCCCTGCTCCTGATGTTCGGCGAACTGCGCTGGCTCATCCAGCCCTCGTACCGCGTCACGGTGGCGGCCAACATCGGCGCCGGCCTGCGCACCGGTTCGCAGGTCATGCTCAACGGCGTGCCGATCGGCGAGGTCGTGTCGGTGAAGGTGCGTTCCTCCGAGGATCCGCCGGTCCGCGTGGAAGCGGACATCAACGCGGAGATCGATCTGCCGCAGGCCTGCGAAGTCTCCAGCGAGAGCGGCCTGATCGGCGGCGGATCGCGACTGAACTTCCGGCTGCCTGAGGATCCGGCGGCGCGCACCGCGATGGCCCCGCGCGATGGAACGTGGATCGCCACGGCCACCTTCATGACCTTCGAGGATCGCCTCGCCTCGATCGTGAGCGAGGACTTCACGGAACTGGCCCGCAACCTCAACGAGCTGGTCGCGCCGCTGAAGGGCAGCCCCGACGATCCGGCCAACGAGGGGTCGATCCGCACGAGCGTCACCCGCCTGAACCGCATGCTCGCTTCGGCCGAGGCGGCCTTCGACGGCGCGAACACCTGGCTCAACGATGAGCAGCTGCGCACCGATGCCAAGAGCGCCGTGTGGAAGGCGAGCCAGCTCATCGATCAGGCGAGCGCCGCGATGGAGGCTGTGGCCGGCGCCGCGAAGGGCGTGGAAGGCCAGGCCACCACGCTCGCCGCCGACCTGCGCCCGGTGATCGAGCGCATGCGCCAGACGCTGGAGAACGTGCAGGCGATCAGCGAGAAGGTCAACGCGGGCGAAGGCACCGTGGGGCAGCTCGTGAACAACCCCGACCTCTACCGATCGCTCGAAGATGCGGGCCGACGGCTCGCCGCGACACTGGCCGAGGTCGAGCTCCTCGTCAAGAAGGTCAAGGACGAAGGTCTGCGGCTGGAATGGTGAGCCGGGTCGCCTGAACGATTCGGCGCGCGGCCGTTCGATTCACCCTCAAACGACAACGCGGAGCCGTACAGCACGGCTCCGCGTTCCCTTGTCTCCGTCCGGAGGCGGTTCAGCCCGCACCGCCGAGCACGACGACCTCGACGCGACGGCTTCGCGCCTTGGTGTCGGCCGGCTTGTCCGGTCCCCACGAGCTGAGCTTGATGGCATCCTTCGGCAGGCCCTTGGCGATGAGGTATTCGCGAACGGCGTAGGCGCGCTCGAAGCCAAGGTGATAGTTGGTGGCGAAGCGATCCTTCGTGGCCTTGATCGGATCGGTGTCGGTGAAGCCGACAACGTCGAGCGAACGGCCCGCGTGCGATTCCTTGATGATGGTCACGATGCGGTCGAGGCTGCGCTTGCTGGCGACCTTGAGCGTGCTCTTGCCGCTGTCGAAGAGCACATCGCCCTCGATCACGACGTGGATGTCGTCACCGATCTTCTCGGCGCTCACGCCTTCGATGCCGTTGAACTCCTCGGCGGCGCCCTCGCTCACCGGCGCCGCGGCGACGGGAGCTCGCGCCAGTTCGGCCGCTGCCTGCTCGGCGGTGCGCGCGCGCTGCTCAGCGGCGCGACGGGCTTCTTCGCTCTCCTCGAGTGCACGGCTGCGATCGTCGAGCTGCGCCTTCAGCGCATCGATCTCGGTGGTGCTGGCCTGCTTCTGCTGCCCTTCGCAGCCGACCATGGTCAGCAGCGACACGGCGATCCCGGTCATCATGAACTTCGTCATCCTTGACTCCTCTGTGTAGACGGCACCACGCGGCACCGGGGCATCCTGCCCGCGCGCATGGTAATCGCCTTGGATAACAGGTCAAGGACCTTCGACGATGCCTGGAAAGGCCACGCGCCCGAGGTCAACGAACCACGGCCGGAAGTAGACGAGCAGCAGCACCGCAGCGGCAAGGTACGGACCGTACGGCAGCTCGCGCCGGGTGCCCCGGCGCGATGCCAGCGCGAGCACGGCCATGGCCGCCAGCGCGACGAACGGCGCGATGAAGAACCCAGCCAGGGGCACGATCCACCCGAACGCAGCGCCCGCACAGCCAAGGATGTGCACATCGCCGTAGCCCATCGCCTCGCGGCCGAAGGCCAGCGTGCCGGCGATGCGGATCGCCCAGATGATGCCGCCACCGACGAGGTACCCGAGCATGCTCGCCGCCACGGGCTCGAGCCAGGGTGGCGTGGTGCCGATCGATGCGCCCAGGAACGCCCCGATGAACGCGCCGAGCACGGCGGGCGCAAGCACGATGCAGGCGTGACCGAGTTCGCGCGCGGCCTCGCGCCGAGCGTGCGGGTAGTCGGCGAAGAGTTCCCCCTCGGGCACGAACTGCTCGTAGTCGTGGAAGCCCGGCCGCAGCACGCCCACGCGCAGCAGCGTGGCCAGCTTGATCACGCCGATCATGCCGCCGATCGCGGCGCCGGCCATCCACATCGACGCCGCGGGAAGCGGCGAGACCATCGTGCCCGGGTGCGGCACCCAGCCTTGGATCGCCGCCACAGCGAACGACACGACCGTCGAAAGCACCGGAATCGCCAGTGGAATGGTGAAGGTGCGTGCGTCGATCATCGTGATCGCCACCAAAGAGCCGATGCACCACGCCCACGACACGATCATCGGGAGCGCCCGCCAGAACCCCTGCTGCGCGAACCAGCCCAGCCCGGCTTCGCGGGCGCGGTCCGCGGCGGTGCCGCCGAAGCACTGCCACCAGAGCGCCGCGAACAGCACGCCGACGACCAGTTCCACGATGAGGTACTGCGGCGAGATCCGCACGCCGCAGCCGGCGCAGCGACCACGCACGATGAACCAGCCCGCAATCGGCAGGTTCTGCCACCACGCCAAGCGAAGTCCGCACGTCGGGCAGCGGCTCGGCGGCGCGACGACGCTCATGCCTTCCGGCCATCGCACCGCCACCACGTTGATGAAGCTGCCCGCACACGCACCCATGCAGAAGGCGAATGCCGCACCCAGCGCGGCAAGACCATGCACGAGGACCCAGTCGGGCATCGACTCCATGGCGAAGCTCAGCGATCTCCGGCCGAGAGTCGGCCGATCTCCTCGTCGGCCTCCTTCAGGAGCGCTCGACAGTGCTTCACGAGCGCGGCGCCGCGCCGATAGTCCTCGAGGCTCTCCTTCAGGCCCGACGCACCCGACTCCATGCGCTCGACGAGCTGCTGCAACTGCTCCATGGCCTGCTCGAACGTCAGCGTGGCGAGATCGTCGGCGGCGGGTTCCTTGGCTGGCTTCGCTGGGCTCATGTCGACTCCTTCTCTCGGTTGGTCACGGTACTGCTGATGCGGCCATCGGCCACGACGGTGGTCAGTTCGGTTCCCGGCGGCGCGCGATCGATGGATCGCACCGGCTGGCCATCGGCACCGAGCGTGATCGAGTAGCCACGCTCGAGGACGCGCGTGGGCGAGAGCGCAGCCAGCTGGCGCGCCACGAGATCCACGCGTGCGGCGGTCCGTTCAGCTCGGCGAGCTGCCGACTGCACGAGGCGACGTGCGGCATCATCAAGACGCGCGCGTGCTGCGGCCTGTCGCGCACCCGGATCCAGCCGGGCCAAGCGAGCCTCGATCGCGGCGAGCGCCTTCGACGTCGTGCTCGCCGCACCTCGCGCAGCCAATTGGGCGCGCGCGGCAAGCCCATCCACCCGCGCTCGTGCCGGAACGAGTGCGGCAGCCGGTGACTGCATGACCGGTCGGCTCATGAGCCGTTCCAGCGCGAGCGAGCAGGCATCGATGGCATCGCGCACCGCACGATCGAGATCGGCGGCGCGCACGGCCAGTTCCTCGTCGAGCGAGGCCCGGTCGGCAAAGACGCTCGCTGCCGCCAACGATGGCGTGGCCGCGGTCCCGTCGGCCGCAAGATCGGCGAGGCTGACATCGATCTGGTGGCCGATGCCGGTGACCACGGGCAGGCGGCTCTTCACGATCGCCTCCACGATGGCGGCCTCGTTGAAGGCCCACAGATCTTCCTTGCTGCCGCCGCCGCGCACCAAGAGGATGCAGTCGAAGGGAAGCGATGGCGAGGCGGCGTTGGCACGCTCGATTGCGGCGGCGACCTCGGCAGCGGCGCGGTCCCCCTGCACCAGGCTCGGTACGAGCGTGAGCCTGCAGGTTCGCCCTCGCTCACGATGCACGTTGAGCACATCCTGCAGGGCCGCGGCCCCCTCGCTCGTGACGATGGCCACATGGCGCGGCACGCGCGGCCACGCGCGCTTGCGCTCGGCGTCGAACCAGCCGCGCTCGCGGAAGAGCCGCTCGAGCTCGCGCTTGCGGGCATCGAGGTCGCCCTGGCCATCCGGCTCCATCGACTCGGCGACGACCTGCAACTTTCCCTGCGGACCGTAGAAATCGAGGCGTCCGCGCACCACGACCGCCATCCCCTCGCGCGGCTCGAAGGCCACGCGCGAGAGTTCGCGCGCGAACATGACCAAGCCGATCGTCGCGTCCGCCTCGCGCAAGGTTGCGTAGAGGTGCTGCGATCGGCTCACGCGCCCAAGCTCGCCGCGGACGGTGAACGTGCCGGGGACACCGAGCCGCAGGGCTTCCTTGATCCGTGCCGCAAGCGCCGAGACGGTCATCGGCGCGGTGCCCGCGGCGCGAGCGCCGCTCCCTGCATCGCTGGTGACGCCCCGCTCCTCGCCGTCCGTCGGCTGGCGAAAGAGCGCG
>JAGWXC010000173.1 GCA_018970045.1 Planctomycetota bacterium
GGCCCGAAGATCTCCTCGCGGGCCAGGCGGTGGTGCGGCTCGATGCCACTGATGATGGCCGGGCCCACGTACGGCTTGCCCACGCGCTCGGCCAGGCCGGCCGGAACCGGCAGCTGGGTTTCGAGCTTGCCTTCGGTGCGGCTGAGCTCCACGTACGACGCGATCTTGCGTGCGGCGTCGGCATCGATGACCGGGCCGATGTCGGTTCCGGGCAGGGTTGGATCGCCCACGACGAGCGCCTGGGTCGCGCCGACCAGGCGGTGCAGGAACGCATCGTGCGCCGAGTCGACCACGATCACGCGGCTGCAGGCCGAACACTTCTGGCCGCAGAACCCGAACGCCGATTGGCGCACGCCAAGCACGGCCTCGTCGAGGTCGGCGCTGGCATCCACGATGATCGCGTTCTTGCCGCCCATCTCGCAGACGACCTTCTTCACGAAGCCGTCGCCGGGCATGCCGCAGGCCGACACGATGTCCAGGCCGACGGCCTTCGATCCGGTGAAGGCCACGAGCGCCGTGCGCGGATGGCGCACCAGCGCTGCCCCGACGGTCTCGCCCTGTCCGGCAATGAAGTGCAGCACATCGCGCGGGGCGCCAGCCGACCACAGGATGTCGCACAGGAGCTTCGCGATCCCCGGCGTCTGCTCGGCAGGCTTCACGATGCACGTGTTGCCCGTGACGATCGCGGCCACGGCCATGCCGCAGCAGATCGCCAGTGGGAAGTTCCACGGCGCGATCACGACGGCCACGCCGCGCGGCTGGTGCCACTGCTCGTCGAGCTCGCCGACGAAGCGCCCAAGGCGCTGCGCCGCGAAGAGCCGGCAGGACTCGCGGGCGTAGAACTCGCAGAAGTCGATCGCCTCGCACACGTCGGCGTCGGCCTCGCGCCAGGTCTTGCCGCTCTCGCGGATGATGATGGCGCTCAGCTCGTCGCGGCGATCGCGCATGGCCTTGGCGGCCCGCACCAGGATCGAGGCACGCGAACCGTGTTCGGTGTCGCGCCACGCCGGGAACGCCCGGTGCGCGGCGTCGACCATGGCGGTGGCCTGGTCGACGGTGCCGTCGTTGGCGACCTGAGGAACGCCCGCGCCCGCGAGCGCAGCGGCGAAGCGATCGCGAACCGCCTTGCGCGAGAAGTCGCGCATGGGCTCGGTGTAGAAGGGTCGGCCGTCGCCGATGCCCTCGACGGCATCACTGAGCGCGTGGCGCTCGGGTGCGGCCTCGAGCCGTGCCGTCGCGCTGACCGGATCGGGCCGGGCTGGGTCGGCCAGCAGCGTGTCGGCGCTGGCGTTGTCCAGGAAGCCGGCCTTGAGCCAGCTTTCGTTGCTCGTGTTCTCGAGCAGGCGGCGCACCAGGTACGCCATGCCCGGCACGAGTTCGCCGACCGGGACGTACTCGCGGATGCGCAGCCCCAGGTCGACCGCCGCTGCCTTGAGCTCGTCGGCCATGCCGTGCAGCATCTGCAGTTCAAGCGCGCTCGCGGGCAGGCCGCGCCGCTCAAGGGCCGTCATCGCCGCCGCGATCGAGCGGGCGTTGTGCGAACCCAACGCGAGCTTCACGCCGCCTTCGCCCGCCGAGGCCGGCGTGCTCGCGATGAACTGTGCGGCCATGCGCTCGAAGCTCGCATCGGTGTCGCGCTTGGCGCCCCAGACCGGGCTCGCCCAGCCCTGCTGCTCGGCGTGGATCGTCTCGTAGTCCCAGTACGCGCCCTTGACCAGGCGCACCGTGACCTGACGACCCGTGCGGCGGCTCCAGTCGATGATGCGCGCGGCGTCATCTTGCCCGCTGCGCAGGTACGCCTGCATGGCCAGGCCCGCCGGGAAGGCATGGCGCTCGCAGGCGCGCATGAAGAGCTCGAGCGTCAGGTCCTTGAGCGCGAACTGCTCCATGTCGAAGTTGACGAAGACGCCCTTCGACGCGGCCGCCGCGAGGATCGGGTCGAGCGATTCGAGCAGGCCTCGGATCGAGCCTTCGGTGTCGATCGGATCCACGCGCGCCGAGAGCGAGGAGATCTTGATGCTCACGTTGGTGCGCGGAATCGCACCGAGGTGATCACTGTCGAGCCGCGCGTTGTGCGCCCAGCCCGCCACGGTCGCCGGCAGGTTGTTGACGAGATCGAGGTACTTGGCCCGGTAGGCCGTCGCCTCGTCATCGCTCACGCAGGCTTCGCCAAGCAGGTCGACGCTGAAGGCCAGGCCTTGCTTCCAGAGCGACTGCAGCGTGGGCAGGGCGCTCTGCGCATCGGTGCCGGCGATGAACTTGCCGGCCATCGCGGTGATCTGGCCCTCCATGCCCCAGTTCATGAGGCCCTTGAAGAGCCCGCCGGCCTTCATGCCCAGCTCGAAGCCCGGCGGCGGCTTCACGCCCGGCTGGGCCATGTAGTCCGCGAGGTGCTCGTGCACGGCCTCGGGCGTGCGGAGGGTGGGGTAGCAGTCGACGAAACGGAAGAGCTGGACCTTGAAGGCCTCGTCCTTCATCGACCAGTCCATCAGCTTGTTCGACCAGACCGCAGCGCTCAGCAGCGACCCCTTGTTGCGGCGCGCACGATCGAGGAACTGCCCCCCGAGCTCGCGGATCCGGGCCTCGGCGGCGCTCGACGGCGCGGTCGCGGCTGGTGCTGCGGGGGTGGGACGGCGCTTGGTGAAGAAGCCCATGTCGTGGCAGGTCCTAGGGGTTCGCGGGGACCCTGATCATAGGGCGCACGGCCGCCATGGCGCGGCGATACGCATCGACGCATTTGCGCGCCGCGCCATCCCAGCCGATGCCGCGGACCTCGAACTCGCCGTGGTCCTGCAGTGCCCGTTGCAAGGGGGGGTGGCGCAGCACGGCCACGATCTTGTTCGCGATGTCGTCGACATCCCAGAAGTCGACCTTCAGCGCATGCATGAGGATCTCGCTCACGCCGCTGTTGCGGCTGATGATCACCGGCACGCGGTGACCCATGGCCTCGAGCGGCGCGATGCCGAAGGGCTCGCTCACGCTGGGCATGACGTACAGGTCCGCCATCGAAAACACCCGGCTGATGTCGCGGCCGCGCAGGAAGCCCGTGAAGGTCATCTTCCCGCCGATGCCCAGCTGCGCCGCGAGCTCGATCATGCGCTGGGCCTGGTCGCCGCTGCCGGCCACCACGAACCGCACGTCCTCCATCACCTCGAGCACACGCTTGGCGGCGCGGACGAAGAACTCCGGTCCCTTCTGCATGGTGATGCGCCCGAAGTACAGCACGATCTTCTCGTGCCGCTCAATGCGCTTGATCCCTGCCTGCGCCGGGTCGAGGTCCACGCCGTTGTAGACGACGTCGATCTTCTCGGCCGGGACGCCGTAGCGGTTCGTGCAGAGGTTCTTCGTGAGCATGCTCACCGCGATCACGCGCGCGGCCGCGTGCATGCCGCGGCGCTCGATGTTGTAGACGATCTGGTTGACGTGCTCGCCGCTGCGGTCGAACTCGGTGGCGTGCACGTGCACCACGAGCGGCTTGCCCGTGAGGCGGGCGACGGCGATGCCCGCGGGGTAGGTCAGCCAGTCGTGCGCGTGGATCACATCGAACTCAAGACCGCGCGCGGCCTGCACGCAGAACTGCGCGTAGCGCTCGCTCTGGGCGATGAGATCGCCGCTGTAGTCCGCGGCTCCCACGATCGGTGCGGCTTCCGCAGGAGCAGCGGCCGGGCGATGCGGCGCCAGGAAGTCCGTGAGCGGCGCCATGGCGCCGCCGTCCGCGGGAATCCGCAGCGTGCGCAGCACCTCCGGCGCGGCGCCGACCTCATGGATCCAGCGTGCCACCGCTTCCGCGCGCGCCGCCGAGTACGGGGCATCGGCGATCACGGGCAGTTCCAGAAGGCGCGCCTGAAGAAACTCGCGCAGGTGCACCTCGTCGATGGCGGTTGGCACGCTCGCTGGGACCGGCGTCGCGTGGGGCTGCGTCGGTGTTGGCCGAGGTGCTGGCGCCGCGGCCTGCTGCGCCATGGCCTGATCGTGGCGCACGAAGCGCGCGCCGGCCTCCGGCGCGAGCAGGTTCACGTGGGAGGCGAACGAGCGGTCCACGCTCTTTGGGAGCGCGAACGTGACGGGCACGCCCTCGGCGTCAAGCGCCTTCGTGAGTCCGTAGCACGCGGTGCCAAGGCCACCCGTGATGAAGGGCGGGAACTCCCACCCGAGCATCAGCACGCGCGGCGGAGACATCACTCGTCCTCGTCGCCGCCGCCCATGTCGCCGAGCTGGCGGAAGGCAGCCTCGTACGCGAGCAGGAAGAGCAGCGCGGCGCGGTCGTCGGCCTGCGGAACCTCGTTCTCGAAGACGTACTCGCGCGCGTCGTTGCGGAAGTGACGGATCTTCGGCACCTGACCATCGCCGCCGAGCTCGACGAGCTCCTCCGCCACGAGGTCCTCGATCGCGTCGCCGAAGTGCAGCAGGTCGGTCTCGATCGACTCGCTCAGCCAGCGATCGGCCGTGCGGAGCCGCACCGTGACCTGCTCGCCGTGCGCATGGAGCGAGTAGGTGGCCGGGGCGGCCGCCTCGAGCGCTGCGCACTCAAGATCGTGTCCGTGCAGGGTGACGCTGGCGAAGACGCCACACTCGGTGGCCTTGGCTGCGATGGCGTTCAGGTCGATGCTCATGGTGCCTCGGTCGGGGCGGAAATGGTAGCGATTCCCGGCGCCGAGGGACCGGCTCGCTAGGATCTCTCCCATGGCGACCGAGTCATGGACGACCCGCGGCCTTCGAGACTGGATGCGCGGATTCCTGCAGCAGAAGGGGATCGAGAGCGCGCCAGCCTGCGCCGACCTGCTCCTCGCCCACGTCGCCGGCTGCGAGCGGATGCACCTCTACATGGAACCTGAGCGGCCCTGGACGGCCGATGAGCTCGCCATGCTGCGTGCGCTCGTTGCGCGCGCCGGGCGCCACGAACCTGTCCAG
>JAGWXC010000174.1 GCA_018970045.1 Planctomycetota bacterium
GAGGGCAAGCCCGCGGACTTCGATCCCTTGCTGCATTTCATCGGGCTGTTCCCCGAGGGTGAGGAGGCCGTCGCGGAGAAGGCGAGCCTGGCCGACCTGCCGATCAAGGACCGCCTGCAACGTCACATCATCGATGGCGAGGACAAGGACCTCGAGGGATCGCTCGACGAGGCGCTGCAGCAGTACGCGCCGCTGGACATCATCAACAACGACCTGCTGGCCGGGATGAAGGTCGTGGGCGAGCTCTTCGGCGCCGGTCGCATGCAGCTGCCGTTCGTGCTCCAGAGCGCCGCGGTCATGAAGAAGGCCGTCGCGCACCTGCAGCCGCACATGGAGCGCCTCGGCACCGGGGGGCCTTCGAAGGCGAGCATCGTGCTGGCGACCGTGGCCGGCGACGTGCACGACATCGGCAAGAACCTCGTCGACATCATCCTGACCAACAACGGCTTCACGGTCCACAACATCGGCATCAAGCAATCGCTGACGCAGATCGTCGAGGCCTGGCGCGCGACCGGCGCCGATGCGATCGGCATGAGCGGTCTGCTCGTGAAGAGCGTGGCGGTCATGGAGGAGAACCTGCACGAGATGAATCGGCAGGGAATCAGCGTGCCCATCATGCTGGGCGGTGCGGCGCTCACCCGCCACTACGCCGAGGGCCACCTGCGCTCGATCTACAAGGGGCCGCTCTACTACGGCCGTGATGCCTTCGAGGGTCTGCAGGTGTGCGACGCACTCGCCACCCGCACGCTGGAGGTGCTCGACCGTCAGGTCGAGGAGCGCCTGGCCAAGCGCGAGGCCGCCGACCGTGTCGTGGCGAGCCGCACGATTCGCCAGCAGGCCGCGAGTGGGCAGCAACTCTCCGAGCGCAGCCACGTGCGCCAGGATGTCGAGGTGCCTACGCCCCCGTTCTGGGGCCACCGCCTGGTCGAAGGATTGCCGCTCGAGCAGATCTATCCGTACCTCAATCTCGTCGCGCTCTTCCGCGGCCAGTGGGGCTTCAAGAAGGGTGACCTCGACGATGTGCGCTACGAGGCCTTCCTCGAGGAGCACGCCTACCCGGTGCTGGAGCGCCTGAAGGCAGAGTGCCGCGACGAGAAGATCCTGCGACCGGCCGTGGTGTGGGGCTACTACCCGTGCAACGCGGATGGCGATGAACTCGTCGTGTACGACGCCGTCGACCAGGACCGCGAGGTCGAACGTTTCCGGTTCCCTCGGCAGGAAGGCCGCGAGCGGCTGTGCATCAGCGACTTCTTCCGCCCGGTGTCCAGCGGTGCCCGAGATGTACTGGCGCTGCACTGCGTGACGATGGGCAGCGAGGCGAGCCACCGCGCGAAGCAGCTCTTCGAGCGCAACCAGTACACCGACTACCTCTTCCTGCACGGCTTCGGCGTCGAGTGCGCCGAGGCGCTCGCCGAGCTCTGGCACAAGCGCATTCGCGCCGAGCTGGGCATCGGGCACGAGGACGATCCCGAGGTCCGCCGGCTCTTCACGCAGCACTACCGCGGCAGTCGGTACAGCTTCGGCTACCCCGCGTGCCCGGACATGAGCGACCAGGAGAAGCTCTTCCGCCTGCTCGAACCCCAGCGGATCGGCTGCGTGCTCACCGAGAACTGGCAGATCGATCCTGAGCAGTCGACGAGCGCGATCGTGGTGCACCACCCGCAGGCGAAGTACTTCGCGGTCTGAGCCGCGGAACTCCTCACGCCAGCAGCTGCTGGATCGGCTCCGCGCCCTCGACGCCCACGAGCTTCTGGTCGAGGCCGCCGTAGAAGTACGTCAGCGCGTTCGGATCGACGCCGAGGCGATCAAGGACCGTCGCGTGGAGGTGCTTCACATGGAAGCGCTCGCCCACGCCGATCGAGCCGAGCTCGTCGGTCTGGCCCACGGTCACGCCGCCCTTGATGCCGCCGCCGGCCATCCACATCGTGAAGCCGAAGGAGTTGTGGTCGCGGCCCGTGCCCATGGCGTACTCGGCGGTTGGCTGCCGGCCGAACTCGCCGCCCCAGATCACGAGCGTCTCGTCGAGCAGGCCGCGACGCTTGAGGTCCTTGAGCAGGCCGGCGATCGGCTTGTCGGTGCGGCCTGCGTGGTAGTCGTGGTTCTTCTTCAGGTCGTCGTGCGCATCCCAGTTGTCGTCGTTGTGGGAGCCGCCGGCATACAGCTGCACGAAGCGCACGCCGCGCTCGACGAGCCGCCTGGCGAGGAGGCACTTGCGGCCGAATTCCTCGGTGCGCGGATCGTCGATGCCGTAGAGCTCCTGCGTGTCCTTGCTCTCCTGAGCGAGCTCGACGGCCTCGGGTGCGGTCGCCTGCATGCGGTAGGCGAGTTCGTAGCCTTCGATGCGGCTCTCGAGGTCGGGATTCCCGCTGCGCAGAAGCGCGTGGCGCGTGTTCCAGTCCTTGAGTTCATCGAGCACCGCACGCTGCACGCGCTGTGTGCGGTCCTCGGGCGTGGCAAGGTCGAGGATGGGATCGCCCTGGCCGCGCAGCACGCAGCCTTGGTAGCTCGCCGGCATGTAGCCGCTTGACCAGTTCTTTGCGCCCGAGATCGGGCCGCCGGTCGAGTCGAGCATGACCACGAAGCCCGGCAGGTTCTGGTTGACGGTGCCCAGGCCGTAGTTCACCCACGAGCCCATGCAGGGCGAGCCGCCGAGCAGCTTGCCCGAGTTCATCATGAGCATGGCGCTGCCGTGGATCGGGCTCTCGGCGTACATGCTCTTGATGAACGCCATGTCATCGACGCACGTCGCCAGGTGCGGGAAGAGGTCGCTCACCCACGCACCGCACTCGCCGTGCTGGCGGAAGTTCCACTTCGGGCCCACGATGCGGCCTTCGTTGCGGTCGCCCCCGCGGCCCTTGGTCTTGACCTGGATCGTCTGGCCATCGAACTTGTAGAGCTCGGGCTTGTAGTCGAAGGTATCGACGTGGCTCGGGCCGCCGTACATGAAGAGGAAGATCACGCTCTTCGCGCGGCCGGGCAGCGGTGGAGCCTTCGTGGCGAGCGGCCCGGTGGGCAGGGGCGTTGAGCCATCGAAGGCGAGCGCCTGGCGCTGCAGGAACCCGTCGCGCACCAGGAGATCGGCCAGCGCCACGCTGGTGAACGCGCCACCGGCCTGCCACATGAACTCGCGGCGGGTGCGTCGGCAGAAGCTGGCGGCGTGGTGGAGTTCGTGCATGGTGATCAGTCGACGTGGAGGAACTCGTTGCTGTTCACGAGCATGAGCGCGAAGAGATCGAGCGCACGATCGGCGTCGGGAACGCCCTCGTCAGCGAGGCGGGCCATGAAGCGTTCGGCGGCATCGAGCTCCGTCACGGTCGCCGCGCGGCCGTAAGCGAAGCGGATCGCGGCGCCGGCGCGGTCGCGCTGGTGGCCGGGTGCCGCATCGCGCGCACGATCGGCCAGTCGCCGCGCCTGCTCGTTGGCGAAGTCGCCATTGAAGAGGATCAGGCTCTGCGTGGGCTGCACGGTCGCGAAGCGCACCGGGCAGGGGTTGTCGATGTCGGCCTGATCGAAGACGGCGAGCAGCGGGTCCTGGATCGAGCGCTTCTGGTGCATGTACACGCTGCGCCGCGTCCAGCTCGGTTCGGGCGTGAGCGGCCAGACATCGTGAGGTCGGCTGCTCGTGGCGAGCACTTCCTCAGGCAGCGGCGGCCGCACGCCCGGGCCGCCGAGTTCGAGGTTGATGGTGCCGTTGGCGGCGAGCAGGCTGTCGCGGAGTTCTTCCGCCGAGAGCCGGCGCAGGCGGAAGCGCGAGAGTCGTTCGTTGCCGGGGTCCTTCGCGAGCGCGTCATCGCCAGGCACGCACGCCATGCGGTAGGTCGCGCTCGTCATCATGAGCCGATGCATCGCCTTGAGGCTCCAGCCGTCCGCCATCAGGCGCCGTGCGAGCCAGTCGAGGAGTTCCGGATGCGTGGGCTTGTCGCCGAGCCGGCCGAAGTCATTGCTGCTGGGCACGATGCCCACGCCAAAATGGTGCTGCCAGAGCCGGTTCACGGCGACGCGCGACGCGAGACGGTTGCGCGGATCGGTGATCCATGCCGCGAGCGCGGTGCGACGCCCGGTCGATTCGCCGTGGGCAACCGAGGGCGTGGGCGGCGCAAACGTGGCCAGCACGGCGGGCACCTCGGGCTCGACGCGCTCGGCAGGTGCGTGCGGGCTGCCGCGCGTGAGCACGTGGACCGGCGCAGGCTCGAGCCCGACTTCGGAGACGGAGAGCACCACCTCGCCGCGTGCCGCGGGCGGGCGAAGGGCCACGAGTTCGGTACGGGCGGTGGCCCAGCGCTGCGCATCGTCAGTGCGACCTGCGGCGGCGATCGCGTCCTTCGTCGAGGCAGGTCCGATGCCGGTCGCGGCCGAGAGCACCTCGTCGGAACCGAGCACGCGCTGGTGGATCCGAACCTCGTCGATCTGCCCGCTGAAGGGGCCGCCGCCCGGGAGCATGCCGCCGATCACGAGCCGTTCGGGGCTGTCGAGCCGCCGCGTACTGCCGGTGGCGCGATCCACCTCGACGCCATCGAGGTACAGCACGACCGATCCGCTCGCACGCTCTCGCGTGAGCGCGACGTGGTGCCATTGGCCATCGTTGTGCCCGGGCGGGCTGTTCAGGAAGGTCTCGGGATTGCCGACGCCCGCCGCGACGATGCCGTTGCCGATCATCGAGATGCCGAAGTCATCGACGATGCCGGGAACCTCGCCGTCGACGATGCCCGAGCCGAGGAACCAGCGCGGGTCGCTGTCGTCACCCGCCGCCACGCGATCGGTGCGGAACCACGCCGAGATCGTGAAGTCGTCGGCGACCGGTCGGTCAAGCGACACGCGATCGTCGCCGCCGTCGAAGGTGCCACCG
>JAGWXC010000175.1 GCA_018970045.1 Planctomycetota bacterium
GTAGTCGGTCGGGCTGTAGTCGGCCATCAGCTGCACACCGTCGCCGACCAAGGTCGCGCGGGTGAACGGGGTGCGGTACTGACCGGCGGTGATGGCGATGCCGCCATCGAGGGTCTTGGTGATCGACGCGTCGGCGAGGGTGAACGTGTTGTTCGTTTCGCCGTAGGGGGTCTCGTTGTTGAGCAGGCCGGTAGTGCCGACCGCGCTGTAGTTGAAGACAACCTTGTAGGTCCAGCTGGGGTCGAACATGTTGCCACCGAACGCGAGCTGCGTGCGGCGGTTTTCGAAGCCCATCGACTCAGCGTCGTTGAATTCCCACACGAAGCGGACCTGCTCGAGCACGCCCATCTTCAGCTTGAAGTTGCCGTCGGCGCTGCTCATGAAGAAGCCGTTGTCGTAGCCGGCCATGGCGCCGCCGCCCTGGAGGCTGGTGCGGGTGTCGGCATCGGCGAGGGTGTCGCGCACGATCGACTTGATTTCGTTGGCGCGCTCTTCGGTCAGGGTGTTGTTGCCAGCCTGAGCCTGAACAGCGGCGAGCTGGGCGCGCAGTTCAGCGATCTGGGCGAGGGCGTCGGACTGAGCCATGGCGCTGGTCGCCAGGCAACCGCCAGCAAGGGCGGCAACGAAGGTGGTGAGCTTCATTCGCTTCTACTCCTAGTGAGATGGGCCCTAGTTGATTGAGACGCTAGGAAACCCTGGATCGAACACCCGGCTAGCCCGCCACCATGGCGGATCCGGACTGGGTTGCTATCGACCGGGGGTCGGTTGCAACTTGAGGCGGGACTATAGCCACGCTGGGCGAAACCGTCCAATCGACGGGGTTTTTGCCACAAAATCGAGGATGTTTGCGGCGGTTTCGCGCACGATTGGTGATCGTAAGTCCATCTTCAATATGGACTTACGGCATCTTCGCCGCTGAACTTCACGATTCCTTCACCGCGAGCGGCTTGGTGAGCCCAAACCAGCCGAAACCTGCACCGCGAGCGCCTCGATGGCCCGGGATGGTTCCGGCGACAGGCCACTCTTCATGCGCCGATCGGCCGCGACCGCCGCCTGAAGGAGCGCGCCGGCGCGGGCGAGCGGCACCGAACGCGCCACCCGCAGCACCACCGCGGCCCCATCGCCCCAGAGCTTGAGTTGCTTGGCGATCGCGCCATCGGGCTGGCCCTGCGCAGCGAGCGCGGCGGCATCGTGCACCTTGCGGACCAGGTCGATCGCGGACCAGGCCAGCATGACTTCGGGGGCGCGACTGACCCGCAGGAGCTCATCGACCTTGTTCAGGGCCTGCGCTGGGTCGCCGGTGGCCAACGCACCCTGGATTTCCCAGGCTTGCTCTTCGCGCGAGAGCCCTGTGAATTCCTTCACGAGCTCGGGGGTGATCACCACGTGGGCGGCGCTCCCGGGAGTTCCCCCCTGCGCGGGCACCTGCGCAGCGGCCAGGGCCCCCACCGCCAACTTGCCCAGTTCGCTGTCAAGACGGCCCAGATCCGGGCCCACGCGCTCGACCAGGGCCTGGGCACCTGCGGCGCTGAGTTCCACGCCGTGGCGCTTCTGGCTGCGAGCCACGGCCCAGCGCACGGCCTCGGCAGCGCCGGGGGCTTCGCACTTGAGGATCACGCCCACAGCCGCCACCAGCTTGTCGAAGGTGCCCGGCCGCCAGCCCGCGCTGCGCAGGATGAGCGTGGCATCCTGCATGGGGCTTTCCGCATAGCGCTCCATGGCGCGCCGACGGTCATCGCCCTGCATGAACTGCTCGGCGTTGTCCACGACCACGACCTTGTGCTGGCTCATGAGCCCGTAACTGCGAAGTTCGTCGAGCACATCGGCGAGCGAGCACGAGGCGCCATCGAAGCTGAATTCGTCGACCGCGCCGAAACGCTCGTGCAGGCATGCAAGCACGCGGCGCGTGTGCTCCGAGCGCAGGAAGGACTCCTTCCCATGGAGCACCACGATGCGGTGATCGGCCGAAGCGTGCATGCGGCCAAGGTACCCTGCACCCATGCTGCGGCTGCGAACGATTTCCGGCCCTGATGCGGGGCGCGTGCACGAGTTGCCACCCGAGGAACCGCAGATCCTGGGGCGCAGCACCGAAGCCCTGCCCTGCACGGATCGCGCGGTGAGCCGCCGCCATGCGGAGCTCACGCCCCGCGATGGGCTGTGGCTGGTGCGCGACCTGGCCAGCAAGGGCGGGACCTTTGTGAACGGCGCGCGGATCCACGGCCATCAGGCGCTGCGCGCAGGCGACCGCGTGCGCGTGGGCGAGACGGTGCTCTTGGTCGAGCGCGCGGATGGCACGCTTGGCGCACCGCCGACCACGGAACAGCTGGCGGCGATGGGTGAAGCGGTCGCGACCGTGAGCCACAGCATCAAGAACATGCTGCAGGGACTGCGCTCGGGCGCCGATGCGGTGGAGCTGGCGCTGTCGCGCCATGATCTCGAGATGGCGCAGAAGGGCTGGCCCATCGTGGCGCGCAACCTGGACCGCGTGATGCAGGTCACGCTGAACATGCTCGCCTTCGCGAAGGATCGGCCGCTGGATCCCGAACCCATGCTGCTCGACAGCGTGGTCGATGAAGCGTGCGCGCTCGCCGAGGCCGCGCTGCGACGACGCGGCGGATCGCTGGAACGCACGCGGGCCGAGGGGCTGGTGGAGATTCCGATCGATCTGGTGGCCGTGCACCAAACACTTTTGAACCTGCTCATGAACGCGGTGGATGCCGCGCCGGAACGGGCGCCGCGCGTGGCGGTGAGCACGCATTGGATCCACCCCTGCCCACGGTGGCCCAGCGGCGCCGTGGCCACGATCGTGCGCGATGACGGGCCCGGCGTGCCCGAGGCGATGCACGAGCGGCTGTTCCAGCCCTTCGCCACGAGCAAGGGCCAGCGCGGCACGGGCCTTGGGCTGGTGGTCGCGCGCAAGCTTGCGCTGTTGCATGGCGGCGCGGTCGAGCACGCGGGCAACGGTGATGCGTGGCCCGCGCACCCAGCGCTCGGCGGCCAGGTGCGCGCGGCTGATGCGGGCGGCGCACTGCCGGGAGCGGCGTTTGTGCTGGTGCTGCCCGCCGCAAGCGCGCAGGATGCCGACGAGACGCGCGCACCCAAGCCGATCCCGGGCGGGGATCTTGGGGTGCGGTTCGGTGCGTGAGGCGATCCGCGCAGACGACCGGCGGATGAAGCCGCCGCGCAGCGCGTGCATGGACGCCGCATGAACGAAGGCCCCGGCGGTGTGGCTTGGCAAACGCGCCCCGGCGTGCACTGCGCCGCTCGGCTAGAGTCCCGCTTCCCATGAGCATCACTGACATGAGCCTGCTCGGCGCAGCCGGGCGCCTGCCCGCCACCAGCGACAACCTCGAGGCCAGCGGCCTGCCGCGGCCGATCCTCAACTCCGTGAGCTACCAGCGCACGCGTGAGATGTCGATCGACGAGCTGCTGCTGGAAAACCGCGTGATCTTCCTGATCGGCGAGATCGGCCCCGCGAGCTCCGCGCGCGTGATGATGCAGATGCTCTACCTGGAGAACCAGAAGCGCGGCCAGGACATCAACTTCTACATCAACAGCCCCGGCGGTGCAGTCGATGACACGCTGGCGATGTACGACACCATGCAGTTCATCAGCAGCCACGTGGCCACGTTCTGCATCGGCCGCGCGTACTCCGGCGGCGCCGTGCTGCTGTGCGCGGGCCACAAGGGCAAGCGCGTGATCCTGCCGCACGCCAAGGTCATGATCCACCAGCCCTACGGCGGCGTGACCGGCCAGACCACGGACATCCAGATCCAGGCCGAGCAGATCATCAAGAGCAAGCGCCTGCTGAACGAGATCATCGCCCGCCATACCGGCCAGCCGGTCGAGCGAGTCTCGAAGGACGGCGAGCGCGACAAGTTCTTCGATGCCACCGAGGCCAAGGCCTACGGCCTGGTCGACGACATCGCCACGTTCCCGCCCAAGGCCTGAGCCCGCGGCGCCATGAACCATCACCCGACCACCAACCACGACGAAGACGACGACGAGGACTCCATGAGCCTGATCCCCATCGTGATCGAGAAGACCGGCCGCGGCGAGCGCGCCTACGACATCTACAGCCGCCTGCTGAACGACCGCATCATCTTCGTCACCGGTGGCGTGGGTGACGGCATGGCGAACACCATCGTCGCGCAGCTGCTGTTCCTCGCCAACGAGGATCCCAAGGCCGAGATCAGCATGTACATCAACAGCCCCGGCGGCAGCGTGACCGCTGGCCTGGGCATCGTCGACACCATGCGGTTCGTGCCGTGCCCGGTGGCGACCTACATCATCGGCCAGGCGGCGAGCATGGGCTCGGTCATCGCCTGCTCGGGCACCAAGGGCCGGCGCTTCGCGCTGCCCAACGCCGAGAACTTGATGCACCAGCCGCTGCTCGGCGGCGTGATGGAGGGCCAGGCGACCGACCTCGAGATCGAGGCGCGCCACATCCTCCGCATGCGCGAGCAGCTCTACGCGATCTACAGCGAGCAGACCGGCATGAGCACCGAGCGCATCGCCGAGATCTGCGAACGCAACACTTGGCTCACCGCGCCCCAGATGAAGGAGCACGGCCTGATCGACCAGGTGCTGACGAAGCTGCCGGTCAAGGCCAGCTGAGCGCGCGCTGCGGCGCTCAACTCGCGCTCGTCCTCCCGCGACCTCGGGTTCCGGCTGCGCGGACGCGCGCGCTGCACCCGGCTCCGCGCGCGCTCCTCCTGCGTCGCTCGGCGGGGCTGGCACCCGCCTCCGATGGTCGCACATCGTGCCGCCTTCGCGACTCCGCAGGCCGCGCAGCTCGGAACCGCTCGGTCGCTCC
>JAGWXC010000176.1 GCA_018970045.1 Planctomycetota bacterium
GGACGTAGCGCATGATCGCGTCGCGAATCGCGGGGGCCGTGGGGAAATCAGGATCCGCCGCGGTGAGGGGAATGACGTCCTGTGGCTGCTCGGCCCAGCGCAGGTTGAAGGCCCGCTGGCGCAGGAGGTCGAGGCGCACGTCGTGATCGGAGAACGAAGTCATGTCAGGAGCGGCAAGGGGACGGCGCCATCGATCGGCTCGACGAATCGCCTGGCGATGGCGCGGCCGCCCTCGACGTACTGCACCATCAGCGGGTGCCGTACGGCATTGAACGAGCGCATGGCCAGTGCCACGTCGCCTTGGCTGCGGCAGCGCGCGATCAGGTCGGCGAGCAGCACGGCATCCTCGAGCGCGCTGTTGGCGCCTTGGCTCGTGAAGGGCAGCAGGGGGTGCGCGGCATCACCAATGAGGGCCACATTGCCGCGAACCATCGAGGGTGGCGGGTCCATGTCCACCGTATGCCAGACGTGCGGCGTGGCAGGATCGGTGGCCTCGATCGCGGCCTGCACGTCAGCAGGAAAGCCCGCCAAGTGTTCACGGAAGAAGTCCATGGCCTGGCCGAGCGCCGGCGGCTGGAACCGCTGCGCATCGAACTGCACGAACCAGATCACGCGACCTCGGCCCGCAGGAACGAGGCCAACGGCCAATCCCCCGCCGGGGTGCATGACCTTGCGGAAGGTCGTGCCCAGCTCGGCTGCCAGCGTCGGCGCACTGACGGACGACACGATCTCCTTCACGCGACCGGCCTGCCACGCATGGCTCGGTGCCACGCATTCGCGGCAGCGTGAACGCACGCCGTCGGAACCGACGAACGCGCTCGCTTCGAACGCAGAGCCGTCGTCGAATCGCGCGGCAACCGCACGCTGGCCTTCCCAGTCGAAGCCCGTGAAGTCACGACCAAGTTCGACCACGCCCGCCGGAAGCCCGTGCATGATCGACGAGAGCAGGTCGAATCGGCTCACAGCCACAGCGCCATCGAGCGACTCATCCTTGAGCACGGAGCCATCGACGGCGCGGATGACCGCGCGATCGAGCGACTGGCCGAGGTCGCGCGGGTCGAACTCGATCCCCAAGCCGCGCAGGGCAAGCCAGCCGTTGGCCAGGAGGATGAAGCCGAAGCCTCGCTCGCCGTACGCCTCTGAGCGCTCAAAGAGCGTGACGGGCATGCCCCGGTGGGCCAGCCCACGCGCCAGGCCCAGTCCGGCGACGCCGCCGCCGATGATCGCGGTGTTCAGGGAACCCATGGGGCGATCCTACGCCCCGGGGGGTGGTGATAAGTGGTGCTGCGTTCGGCGATTTCCCAGACCGGGTTGAGCGCGCGCGATCGCCCTGCCGATACTGACCTGTCCATGCCCGCCCGGCTCCCAGTCACGGTCGCGATTCCCGCGCGCAATGAGGAGCGCAACCTGCCGGCGTGCCTGGCTCGCCTGCAGCGCTTCGAGCGTGTCGTCGTGATCGATTCGGGGAGCACCGATCGAACGCGGGCCATCGCGCTCGAGCATGGCGCCGAGGTCATCGACTTCGCCTGGGATGGTCGCTTCCCCAAGAAGCGCAATTGGTTCCTGCGTCACCACGCACCAGCCACGCCGTGGGTCTTCTTCCTCGATGCCGATGAGCTCGTCGACGATGCCTTTTGCGACGAACTCGGCCGCGTGCTGCCATCGACGCAGCATGCGGGCTTCTGGATCAGCTACGACACGTGGTTCCTCGGCAAGCGACTGCGCCACGGCGACGTGAATCGCAAGCTCGCGCTCTTCCGCGTCGGCGCCGGCGAGTACGAACGCATCGAAGAGGATCGCTGGAGCCATCTCGACATGGAGATCCACGAGCATCCGATCCTCGAGGGCACGATCGGCGAACTCGCTGCACGACTCGACCATCGTGACGACCGTGGGCTTGAGCATTGGCTGCGCAAGCACAACGACTATTCCTCCTGGGAAGCCCAGCGCACGGTCATGCTCCGCCGCGAGGGGCGCCTGGCTGATCCCGGTCTCACGCCACGGCAGCGCCGCAAGTACCGATCCATCGGTGCATGGTGGCTGCCGGCGGCCTACTTCGTCGACGCGTACGTGCGCCGGGGAGGCTGGATGGACGGTCATGCTGGCTTCGCCTACGCGTTCCTGAAGGCCAGCTACTTCTGGGAGATCGGCCTGAAGGTGCACGAACTCGAACGGAGCTCAGGTCGTGAACGGTGAGATGCCGGTGATGGCCGATCCGAGTCCGTACTCGAACCGCGAGAAGGTCGCGCGCTTGGCGTGGGCCGTGGTCCAGTCCACGCTGTTCGCGTGGAGCTTCCACACCTGCCACGGCTGGCGCCGCATGCTGCTGCGTGCGTTCGGGGCGTCGCTGCATCCGACCTGCCGCATCCGCCGCACCGTCAGGATCGAGTGCCCGTGGAACCTGACCATCGGCATGGACACGGCGATCGGCGATGGGGCGATCCTCTATTGCCTCGGCCCGGTCCGCATCGGGGATCATGCCACGGTCTCGCAGCGGGCCCACGTGTGTGCGGGCAGCCACGACCATCGCAGGCGTTCCATGGTGTTGCTGCGGCCACCGATCACGATCGGATCCGATTGCTGGATCGCCGCCGAGGCGTTCGTCGGACCGGGCGTGACCGTGGGCGACGGCGTCATCCTGGGAGCGCGCGCCGTGGCCTTCAAGGACCTTTCGCCGTGGACGATCTACCTCGGGAATCCCGCCCAGCCGGTCGGCCACCGGGCACCGCTCAGACCGTGAGTGCGTGCGATGAGCACGCTCTGAGCACCGAAACTCACTCGCGTGTTCGGCGATGCCGGGCCTCCGCCAGCCCGCCATGGCCGCGAGAGCCCGCCCTCGCAGCGGGCCAGGGAAGGCGACCGTAGCATTCCGCCCATGCGGCTCCTGCCGAGGAATCCTGTCACGCCCGCGCTGGCCTGCGTGGGCGGCTTCCTGCTGACCGGAGCCGCGCTCGCGGCGCTGCTCGCCATCGCCAGCGGTGCCGGGGTGACCTTCGCAGAACTGCCGATCGCGCGCGTCGCGGGCTTCATCGGCAATGCACTGCTGTGGCTCGGCATCGCGCGGGCGTGGACGCTCTGCACGAAGCTCGATCGCTAGCCCCCTGTGGTGGCGCGCGACGCTGTTCCTGCAGCGGACTGCACTAGCCTCTGTCCATGCCCAACGAGGCCCAGCGATGCTGGTGGTGCGGGACTGATCCGCTCTACGTGGCCTACCACGACACGGAGTGGGGCGTGCCGGTCACCGACGATCGGGCGCTCTATGCCAAGCTCGTGCTCGATGGGTTCCAGGCCGGCCTGTCCTGGCTGACGATCCTGCGCAAGCGACCTGCGTTTGAGCGTGCGTTCAAGGGATTCGATCCAGAGCGTGTTGCGCGCTTCGCGGAGCGCGACGTGCAGCGACTGCTTGGCGATGCAGGCATCATCCGTTCCCGGGCGAAGATCGACGCCGCCATCGGCAATGCGCGTGCCTGGATGACGGTGATGGAGGCAGGCGATGGCAGCTTCCGCGACCTGCTGTGGGACCATGTCGGGCACCGCACGATCGACCTGAAGCTCGCCAAGCCAAGCGACATCCGCGCGCAGACGCCACAGAGCGAAGCCATGGCCAAGGTGCTCAAGAAGCGGGGCTTCGCGTTCTGCGGCCCGGTCATCGTGCACGCGTTCATGCAGGCCGTCGGCATGTTCAACGAGCACCTGGTGGCCTGTCCCCGCCATCGGGCGTGTGCACGGCTCGCGCGGCGGTAGGCCGTCGGGAACCAAGTCAACGACAGCGGGGCCGGCGCAAGGCCGACCCCGCGGGTCATGTCACGAGAATGTGCGAATCACTTGCGGCGCCGTGCACCGACGAGTCCAGCCACGCCGAGCAGCGCGATGGCGCCCGGTGCGGGAACGGCGATGTACAGGTCGCCAGCGGAGTAGTTGACGCTGCTGATGGTCTGCGCCACGTTGCCGCTGAGCAGATCCTGGAAGCTGTTGTAGACGGCGAAGCCGTTCACGCTGCCGCCCGGACCGCCGGTGTTGGTGCGGTAGATCTTGCCTTCGAAGCCGAAGAAGCGGTCGTTGAAACCGTAGTTGGCCCCGTAGTTGTAGAAGGTACCGTTGGTGTTGTTCACCAGGTCCATGAACGTGGCATAGCGGGTCACGCCAAAACTGCTGTTCGTGCCGGTGGCGTTGCGGTAGAAGGCGGTGCCGTCGTGGTAGAAGTCATCTTCCCAGTTCCAGGCCTGCGACAGGTTGAACACCTGGCCGCCCGTGTTGGTGCGCAGGTTCGCCATCGGGTCGCTCGCCGGCGCGGCGTAGCGGATGATCTGGGTGATCTGGTTGTTGCCATTCAGCACCGTCCGGTACATGAAGGGATCCGCCGTCTGACCCTCGACGAAGTCGCCGAAGATGTAGGTGTGGCGCATGTTCCCCAGCGACGGGCTGATCGAGGTGTTGCCCAGGGACGAGTTGCTGCCGAGGTTGGCCAGCGACGAATAGGTGCCGTAGCTGTTAGCGACGTCGTTGTTGGTGTTCGTGCGGTAGATCGCTGTCAGGCCGGCATCAGCCGACGAGGCGACAGCGAGAGCCAGAACGCAGAGGGAAGGTGCCTGACGCATGAGGGAGGGACTTCTGGAACACGGACGATCCCCGGGCGGCGGCAACCAACTGCGGCGCGGCCGGACGGGGGGTGAGGGACCGAAACCTAGCCCAGCCTGGGAGAGGTTCCAGAACAGCGGCACAAATCCCGTGAAAGTGCTCGCCCCTCCACGGTCACGGACGACCGAGAACG
>JAGWXC010000177.1 GCA_018970045.1 Planctomycetota bacterium
GAGGCGCTCGAGACAGGCGTGTTCGCCGAGTGGCCGGCGGATTGCCGTGATGCCAGGCGTCGCTGGTTCGGCTTCAGCGCGCGAGCGCGCGTTCTCGTGTTCTCGCCCGAACGCGTGAAGCCCGAGGAGATGCCCGACACCTGGATGGACCTGGTGCGGCCGTGGTGGAAGGGGCGCATCGTCATGGCGGATCCGCGCTTCGGGACCACGCGCGGGCACGTTGGTGCGATGCAGTCCTTCTTCGAGCGCAAGCTGCGCATTCCGGGCTATTGGGAGGCGTTCGTCGAGGGGCTCGCCGCGAACGAGCCGCGGCTCTTGACCGGTGGCAACGCGGCGGTCGTCGAGGCGGTGGCGCGTGGCGAAGCCGACATCGGTTTGACCGACACCGATGACGTGCTCGCGGCCCAGGCTCGTGGGGCGAAGGTCCAGTGGATCATGCCTCGTCACGATCCAGTCGCCGATCCCGGTGGTGGCACGCTGCTCATCCCCAACACGGTGGCCCTGATCGCGGGCGCTCCGCATCGCAGCAACGCCATTTGGTTCATGGAGTACATGCTGAGCCCGGGCGTGCAGGCTCGTATCGCCGCGAGCGAGAGCCGCAATTGGCCGCTCGGCGTCGAGTTGCCCGCTGATCTTGACCCAATGCCTGATGATCCGATGCGTGTGGACATCGAGGACGCTGCCGATCGCATGGACGCCGCCGTGGCTGACCTGATGAAGGCGATCGGGCAGTGACGCCTCGATCGGTGGCGCCGATGGTGCCGATGGTCTTGGTGGTGCTTGGTGTGCTCGCCGTCGCGGTCGGCTTGGTGATCCCCGCGCTGCAGCTGCCGGCGCTGCGTGCTGGCGGCGAAGCGCCGATCGGCGTGGCCAGCAATCCATGGTCGGTGGCGGCGGCCACGGTGTTGTGGAGCCTCGGTGCGGGCGTGGTGGTGACGGCGGTGGGATGGTCGATGTCGCGCAGCAGCCCGCCGCGCGGCTGGGGCTCATGGATCGCGTGGATCGTGCCCGTGTTGGTCCCGCCCTACGCGGCGTGGTACGCCTGGTGGCAGCTCGGTTCGCCGGAGTGGGCGCTTGGAGCTTGGATCGTCGAGCATGATGCCGTAGGGGCGTGGCGCATGGTCGCGCTGGCGGTTGCGCTCGCGTGCACGCTCTGGCCGATTGCGGGTGCGCTCGTGATCGGCTTGCGCGAGCGCGCCATCGCGCGCGAGGCAGCGGCCATCGATCGGCTCCGCTGGATCGATCGCGTCGGCTTGGCGTGGCGCGAGGATCGCCATGGCGTGCTGCTTTCGGTGATCGGGGTGGCTGGCCTGACGATGGCCGACACGACGGCGTTCGATCTGGCCCTCGTGCGCACGGTGGGCTTTGAACTGCGTGCACTCGAGGCCGCCGGGGCGAGCCCGTGGTCGGTCTTGGTGGCCTCGGGCTGGTCGATGGCCGCAGCGCTCGTGGTGGCCATCGTGGTCACACGGCCGCGCGCGAACGATGACCACGCGGTCGCTGGAGCACCTCGATCGTCTCGATGGCCGCTCGCCCTGCTGGCGGCGCTGCTGGTCGTGCCGAGCGTCGTGCTGATGATCTTGTCGCTTGGACAGGGTGGCGTGATGCGGGTCATGCAGGTGTATGGCGAAGGCGTGCTGCGGACCGCGGCTGCGGCGGTCGTGTGCGGTGCGCTCGTCGCCGGTGTCTGCATGCTGCATGCATGGCTTGCTGAGGGCTCGCCGTGGTGCCGCCGCGCTGAGCGGTGGTTCCGCGTGGCCTGGATCACGCTCGCGCTCTCGCCGGCGATCGTGATCGCCGTGGCGCACGTGCACGCGTGGAATCGAAACGGGCTTTCGTGGATGCATGATGGCCTTGGGATCGTGGCCGCAGCGCAGCTCTCGCGGTGGGGATGGATCGGCGCGGTGCTGGGCTGGCTCGCCGTGCGCAGTGCGCCTCGCGATGTGCGGGCCAGCGCACGGCTTGATGGTCGCGCTTGGACGATCGTGCTCGCGCTCTGGTCCCGCGTTGGGGTGGCGTGTGTGGCGGCGGGCGCGATCGGTGCCGTGGGTGCGGCAGGCGAGGTGATCGTGTCCGCGCGGGTGCAGCCGCCGGGCGGTGCGTGGATCGCAAGCGCGCTCCTGAATGCCATGCACTACCAGCGCCCCGATGTGGTGGCGGGCTTCGTGCCGATGCTGATGCTCGTCGCTGCCGTGGCTGCCGTCGCCCTGGCGTGGTTGATGAGGCGCTTCGGTGGCATGACGCTTGCTTGCCTCGCCATGCTGCCGTTCATGATCGCCTGTGAACGCGAGCCGCAGCCCACGCCACTCCCCGCCTGGTGTGCCGATGCGCGCATCGTCGGTCGGGGTGGCAAGGGCCCGCTGCAGTTCAACTATCCACGCGCCATGGCGTGGACCCCGGCCGGGGAACTCGTCATCATCGATCGAAGTGCCCGCGTGCAGGTGCTGGGCCCCGATGGTTCGTACCGCCGAGAATGGACGATGCCCGAGTTCGATCAGGGCTTCCCGACTGGAGTGAGTGTCTCGCCCGAAGGCGAGATCTGGGTCGCTGACACGCACGAGCATCGGATCACCGTGATGGACGACCGTGGACAGGTGCTCCGGATCTTCGGCGGCTTCGGCCAGGAGCCGGGGCATTTTGTCTTCCCCACGGACATCGCGTTCGGCGAGGATGGTCTGGTGTACGTGAGCGAGTACGGCGGCAACGACCGGATCCAGGTGTTTCGGCGCGATGGCACGTTCGTGCGCGCGTTCGGCCACCACGGGGTGCCCGGTGATGCATCGCCCGAGCCCAAGTTCGATCGCCCGCAGTCGTTGCTCATGCTCGGCTCGGGGCGGCTGCTCGTGGCCGATGCATGCAACCATCGGCTGGTGGAAGTCACGACGGACGGGGCGTTCGTTCGCACCATCGGTGCGATGGGGCAGGAGCCGGGCGAACTGCTCTACCCGTACGGACTCGAACGGCTCGATGAGGCCACCGTGCTCGTGACCGAGTTCGGAGGGTGCCGATTGCAGGCGTTCGATCTTGCCAGCGGTGCGTCAACGGGCTGCTGGGGCAGGGGTGGTCGAGAGCCCGGCCTGCTCAACGGGCCGTGGGCCGCGCAGGTTCACGGCGGCACCATGGCCGTGCTCGATTCGACCAACAACCGGCTCTATCTGATGCCATCGGATCGCTGGACGGAGCGCGCCAAGCGCCAGTCCGGCGCGGTACCTTTCCGCTGATGCCATCGATCGACGTCGAACGCCCGCTGGCACTGGTGTTGCTGGTGCTGGTTCCGGTGCTGTGCTGGCTGGCATGGCGCCGTCGCGGCGTGGTGGGTCGCGGCAAGACGATCGCCACGATGGTGCTGCGCGGTGTGCTGGTGATGATGCTGTCGCTGGCGTTGGCTCAGCCGAGCCTGGTGCGCAAGGGCGAGGGGCTGACGGTGATGGTCGTGTCGGATGCGAGCCGATCGGTGCCGCAGTCGATGCAGCAGCAGGCGCAGAAACTGGTCGATGGACTGGTGGCCAGCAAGCGCGAGGCCGCCGATCGCGTGGGCCTGGTGACGTTTGCGGATCGGCCTGAGGTCCGTGCGGTGGCCGAGAGCGACGCGAGTCTGGATGTCTCGCAGCACGGCGGTGACCGGATGTCGACAGGCATTGAAGGTGCGCTGCGGCGCGGGATGGCGATGCTGCCGCCGGACACGGCGAGCCGGATGCTGCTGATCTCTGATGGAAACCAGACCGCGGGCAATGCGCTGGAAGCAGCCGAGGCCGCGCGCGCCAACGGGATCCCAATCGACGTTGTGGCGCTGCCCTTCAGCCACGCCAGCGAGGTCATGGTCGAGTCGCTGCGCGCACCGAGCACCGCGCGCGAAGGGCAGACGATCGACCTGCGGGCGTCGATCCGGAGCATGGGGCCGAACCGCGGTGTGGTGACGCTTCGTGAGAACGGCGAGCCGGTCGATCTCGATCCTTCGGCGCCAGGCACCGGGCTCGCGGTGGAGCTCAAGGCTGGGGTGAATGCGCTGACCTTCCCGATGGTCGTGGTGGGCCGCCAGTCCCGTCGCTACGAGCTGGTCTACACGCCGGATGATCCTGCATCGGATGCGATCGCCGAGAACAACCGCGGAGCGGCGATGGTGCTGGTCAGCACGGGCGCCAAGGTGGTGATCGTCGATGGCAGCGACGGCGGCGAGGAGTCGCAGCCCTTGGTGGCGGCCTTGGCCGAGGGCGACATCCCATCGCGGGTGATCACGCCTGATGAGCTCGACAACGAGGGCGTGTCGGCACTGGCCGATGCCGATGCCGTGGTCCTGGCGAATGTCGGGCGCTTCGAGATCACCAACGAGACGGACCAGCTGCTGCACTCGTATGTGCACGATCTGGGCGGTGGCCTCTTGGTGACTGGCGGCGACCGAGCCTTCGGTGCGGGCGGCTGGCAGGGCAGCGAGGCCTCGAAGGCCTTCGCCGTCAAGCTCGAACCGCCCGCAACGCGGCAACTGCCCAAGGGGGCGCTCGTGCTGGTCATGCACTCGTGCGAGATGGCCGCCGGCAACTACTGGGGCGAGAAGGTCGCTGAAGCAGCCGTCGATGCGTTGAGCAGGCTCGACCTCGCCGGCATCGTGACCTTCGACTGGGGCGGCAAGGATGGCAAGCTGGCATCGTGGGCGCACGACCTGCAGCCGGTCGGGGACAAGTCGGCGATTCGCGCGGCGATCAAGAAGATGGTCGTGGGGGACATGCCGGACTTCAAGGCGAGCCTGTCGCTGGCGAAGGA
>JAGWXC010000178.1 GCA_018970045.1 Planctomycetota bacterium
CCCGCCTCCGATGGTCGCACATCGTGCCGCCTTCGCGACTCCGCAGGCCGCGCAGCTCGGAACCGCTCGGTCGCTCCGGACGAGCGCAGCGAATCCGCGCGCGGTCAGCGGCGGCGTGAACGCAGCCCGAGTGCGAGGAGCGCCAGGGCACCGGGTGCGGGCACGGCTTGCGGAGCCACCGAACTGCCGAAGACCCACGCGTCGAACGAGCCATCGAAGATCGTGCGATCGCTCGCGCCGACCATCGCCTGCTGCCAGGAGCCGCTGTCCTTGGTCCAGTAGTGCCAGTAGTTCTCGATCGGCCACAGGTCGCCCTCGCCGTACTCGTTGTCGGTGCCGACGCCGATGCCGGTCACGAAGACGCCGAACGAGAAGACCTGTGCCGTGTGCGAGACGGCGCCGAGTTCGGCGTCGATGTACTGCAGCAGCTGGTAGCCGTTCATGGGCTGGTCCCAGCTGACGTTGAAGAGGTAGCCGTTGCCGCTCGCGAAATCGATCTGGACCGAGCTGGTGCTCGAGCCTGAACCGATCGAGTAGGTGGCGATGATGGCGGCTGAGGACGACGATGCAAGGCAGGCCACGGCCAGCGCGGCCGAGGCAAGGAGGGAAGGACGCATGGGTCCCTTTCAGGTTGCGCATCCGTTTCGCGCGGATGCAAGGCGAGCAACGAACCCCTGGCCCGGCGGTCGACCCGACTTGCAGGGCTGGCCTGCTCACGGTGACGCGTTCGCTGCGGATTCGCACCGCATTCCTCCGCCGGGAGGGGACGAGCCGAGCGTATCAAGTTCTGCCGCTTGAGGGCCACCCCGCGCTGCGGCCGGCAGCGAGATAGGACGGTTCAAGCGTGGCGCTGCGCGCGCACGCTGCGACCACACGGTTCGATGGTGTCGCGAGGGACCGCGTCCCTGTCACCCGGTCGAGACCGGGGATACAGTGCCGAACATGTCGCAGACCGAGCAGCTGATGGCGAAGTTCCGCGAGGACTTCGAACGCACGCGCCGCGAGATCCAGAAGACCGTCGTGGGGCACCGCGAGGTGGTCGATGGCGTGCTCACGTGCCTCTTCGCCAATGGCCATGCGCTGCTCGAGGGCGTGCCGGGCCTCGGCAAGACGCTGCTCATCCGAAGCCTGAGCCAGGCGCTCACGCTGCAGTTCAGCCGCATCCAGTTCACGCCCGACCTGATGCCCGCCGACGTGACCGGCACGACCATCGTGGTCGAGAACGAGCGCGGCCGCGAGTTCCAGTTCCGCAAGGGACCGATCTTCAGCCAGATCGTGCTCGCCGACGAAATCAACCGTGCCACGCCCAAGACGCAGTCCTCGCTGCTCGAAGCGATGCAGGAGCGCAGCGTGACGGTGGGCGGCGTGACGCACGAGCTCGAGCGGCCCTTCTTCGTGATGGCCACGCAGAACCCCGTCGAACAGGAAGGCACCTACCCCCTGCCCGAGGCGCAGCTCGATCGCTTCTTCTTCAAGCTCGAGGTCGGCTACAGCTCGCGCGAGGAGCTCGCTGAGATCCTGAACCGCACCACGGCCGGTGCGCAGGAGCCGATCCAGAAGGTGCTCGATGCGCAGGGCATCCTGATGCACCAGAAGCTCGTGCGCGCGGTGCGCATCGACCCCCGCGTGCAGGACTACGCCGTGCGGCTCGTGCTGGCCACGCACCCCAAGGGGCAGTTCGCCACGCCCAACGTGAACCGCTTCCTGCGCTTTGGCGCCAGCCCGCGCGCGGCACAGACCATCGTGCTGGCTGGCAAGGTGCACGCCCTGCTCGATGGCCGACCGCAGGTCACGGTCGAGGACCTGCGCAGGGCCGCGCTGCCGGCGCTGCGACACCGCTGCTTGCTGAACTTCGAGGCCGAGGCAGAGGGCGTGCGCACCGACGAGGTCATCCAGAACATCGTCGAAACGCTGGCGCCGTAACGATCGCGCATCGCGGCGCGCTTGCGATGCGTTGTGCCAGCTTCGCCCGCCTCACCGCACGCCGAAGCCGCGGACCGTGCCGCCGCCGGGCACTTCGCCGAGGTTGCGGCGATAGGCCGTGCCGAGATACGAGAAGCCGCTGTCGGTCGACTTGATCTCCGTGAGGAAGATGATGGCATCGCTGCCGATCTGCAGGATGAAGTCGCCGGTGCCGTTGGAATCGAGGTCGCGCACCTCGACGGGCGTGATCCCGCCGAAGCTCAGCGGCCAATCGCGGCCACCGTCCTCGATGATGATCTCGTTGCCGAGGTTGTCCTGCGTGACGCGCAGGTAGGAGAAGTACGGCGCATCGCGGCTGAGGTCGTGCCAGACGAGATCGCTGGCGTTCTCGCCATCCATGTCGGCCGAGCCCAGCAGCGCGAAGCCAGGACCCTGGTCGGGCAGTTCCTGCTGCACGGGATCGGTGCCATCGTCGGAGACCCGGTAGAGGAACGTGCCGACGCCCGGCTTGCGCAGGACGAGCTCGAACGCGTTGTCGGTGTCGATGTCGGTGATGGTGGCTTCCCAGCCGGAGAGCGTTGATGGATCGAGCGGATCCGCGCCCTCGAGCGGGATGCGGGCCTCGTTCTCGATCGCACCATCAGCGATGAACCACACCACGGCCTCGTCGCCATCCTGCCAGACGATGTCGTCGGTCTGGCCGTCGTTGAGCTTGCCGAAGGTGAGGTAGCGAAGATCGCTGTTCCAGTTGCCGACTTCGCGCTGGCCCGTGACGGTGAGGCCATCGCGCAGCCATGCGCGGACCTTGTTGGTCGTGGTGTCGATGAAGAGCGGATCGCCGCCACGATCGCCATTGATGTCGGGCGCCGCGAGGTAGACCCAACCCGACGGAATCGTGCCGATGGGCTGGGCTTGGCTCTTGCTGCGCGCATTGCGGCCATCGGTCTGGAATCCGAGCAGTTGCTGGCCATTGGTGACCATCACCGTGCCGATGACGAGGCCGAAGTCGGCTTGGATCGGCGTGAGAGGGATGACCACGGTGGTGCCGCCACCCACGCCACCAGTGGGAACGCCGCCACCAGCGGGCTGACCGCCCGTGGCATCATCGGGGAAGCCATTGGCGCCGGGCGCCACGGGTTCGGGCGGCACGCCAGCGGCGATCTGCTTGTCGGTTGGGTAGTCGGGACCGGGCACGGACGTGCCGAAGTCCCAGACAAAGATGCGCGGTGCGAGCGTGGGGTACTCGCTGCCGAGGGCTGCACGGATGACGACCTCAGCACCGATCACGCGGCGGTGCGCCGAGCTGCGGCCAATCGCCCCGTTGGCTGCGGAATCGGGCACCCACAGATCGCTGCCTGCCAGGCTGTAGGTGCCGCCACTGCCGAGCACGTTGAAGCCGGTGCCCGAGCCCACCGCGCCACCCTCGTAGCCGGGGCTGCCGACGATCAAGCTCGGTTGATTCACTGAGCCCGCAGCCGAGACAGAGAAGCCGAAGGCGTTGTTGGGATTCGACTCGCGGGCGAAGGAACGATTGGCGAGCGACCAGGTGGTGCCCGAGCCCGTGTAGGCATAGACCGCGCCGTTGCCGTTGAACGAATCACCAGCGAGGTCGCGGTCGTAGCCTGGCGCGCCGATCGCGATCAGCGTGCCACCGCCGTCCTTCAGCACATCGACGCTCGCGCCGAAGGCATCGTTGGAGCTGCCATCGGCAGCGCGGATCGACGTGGTCGGCTCGGTGCTGGCGACCCACGTGCCGAACGCACCCGGCCGTTCGAAGACGAAGACCGTGCCGCTGTTGGTGCTGCCGGTCGGGCCGTCATGCTTGGGGCAACCCACGATCACGGTGCCATCGCGCACGGCGATCTGCTCACCGAAGTTGTCGTTGGCTGCAGCTGCATCGCCGGTGGTCAGCTTGGCGACCTGCGTCCACGCATCGGCGCTGCCCTCGAAGACGTAGGCCGAACCCGCATTGCTTTGAGCTGCCGGGCCCTCGCCGAGCTGCTTGCCCACGACGATCGTGCCGTTGGAGCCCTCGAAGTCGAGGGCGACCTCGTAGCCGAAGAGGTCGAGCGCCGCTCGATCATCGGGGCGCAGCGTGGCCGTGGGCAGCGTGTAGCTCTGACCATCGGGATTGTCGGCATCGACGGTGCCGAAGGTGCCCGACACCCGCGAGTACACGAAGGCGCGCCCGCTGAAGGTGGTGGTTTCGCCCTGCGCCGTCCAGCCCCACGAGCCGACCACGAGCGTGTCGTTCTCGAGCGCGACGGAGCAGCCGAACTGCGCGAACCCGACGACGACGTACGGGTCATCAGGATCCGTCGTGACGAACGGCGGCGCCGGAATGGTCTGTGCCAGATTCCAGCTCACCGCGCCCGTGCCATCGACGAGTCGCTCATAGATGTAGACCTTGCCCACACCGCTCGCGCCAAGCACGCGCGCATTCGGCGCACCGACCGCAAGCAGCGAGGCATTCTCGTTGAAGGCGATGCTGTAGCCCCAGGTCTCGCCGGTGGCCGGCGCATCGATCGCCTGCGCCGCGACCTGCCAGCCGATCGGAGCCTGGGCGTGCGCCGCCGTGGCGAGCGCGAGCGAGCACAGGGTCGTGACGATGGTTCGTGACTTCAGCATGATGCAGGTCCTACGGGGAGAGTATCGGTTCGGTGCGTGCGGCATGCGCGAAACATGCGTGATTCCCTGAGTCTTCGTGATCGCATGGCTGCCAAAGGAAAAGGGCGGGTCGCCCCTCCGCGACCCGCCCCAACCAGGAGGTCCCGCGCGAACCGACTGCGCGGGAGAAGTAGGACCATGTTCATCCGGCGCGCCGC
>JAGWXC010000179.1 GCA_018970045.1 Planctomycetota bacterium
GGGCGCCGGTCCGGAGCATCGCCTTCGCGGATCCGGACCGGAATCTCGATCCGCCCGCCCGGCATCGGCAACATGCGTTCGCTGGGGAATCGCACGCCGGGGCAGGCATCGGGGAACCACCTGGCGGTGGTGCCGAGTGCCGACGCATCGATGATCAGGATCTGGTCGTCCCCATCCCCCTGGAGCGTGGCCGACACATCAGCTGGCGCGGCAACGGGATAGCCCGTCGGCATGGCCCCCTCCCGCTCGCCCAGTTCGGCCCGCAGCGCCTGGCGCTCCACCACGCAGTGCTCCTTGCAGGTCATCCACTGAGCATTCAATCGAGCAGTGACCGACCCGCCCGACCAAGCTGTGGGCGCCGTCACGGGGACCAGCAGTCGCAGCGATCCCTCGAACGCGAGGATGTCCTCATCCTCCGGAAGGTGATTGGGCACGGGGAAGATGGGCTCCCCCGCCGTCCAGCCTTCCGGGAGCGACCAGGTCAGGCGTGGCGGCTGACCGCTGTCGCCCGGGTTACGCCAGTACAGATGCCAGCCACTCTCGATGGCGAACCGCACGTCGAGGAACCGCCGTCCATCGGGTGTGCGCAGGATGTTGGGCTCAATCGATGCCTTGACATGAGGTTCGGTGGGTCGAGCCAACGGTCCCGTGGCGACCGGAGCGGGTGGGATCGCCTGGGCGCCGTGCACCGTGAGGGGAAATCCGCAGGCAAGCACGGCGATCAGGAGCACCACGCATGGCGGGAGAGGCATCGGCATGCTCCATACACTAGCCGCATGACCCTGCGATTCCTCGCTGCATGCTTCGTCCTGTCCCTTCCGCTGGTGGCCTGCGAGCGGAGCACGAGCGACAAGGACCTGACCATGGTCCGCGCCGACGAAGTCCTCGCGCTGGGAACGCGCGACAAGGGCCTGCTCGGCAAGTCCAAGCGCGTGGTGATCATCGATCCCCGCCCGATCGCGCTCTACGAGGCAGGCCACATCAAGGGCGCCCGTTCGATGCCCATGCCGACCATGAACGACGTGGCCGTTCCGGAGCTGGGGGACTTCAAGTCCGTGGCGATCCTGGTCTACGGCACCAACGCCAACGACGTGCTCGGCCCCGCAGCCAGCAAGCGACTCATCGAGCTCGGCTACGACAGCGTGTACACGCTGCGCGGCGGGCTCGAGGGCTGGACGAAGGCGAGCATGCCGGTCGTCACGGGCAAGGACCCGGGCTGAGCGCACGCACCGCGCCGTCCGCACCTCCCCCTCAGCAAGCAACGCCTCCCACACCACCCGTCAACGAACGAGGCCCGCGCCGGTTGGCACGGGCCTCGCGATGGTTGACGGATCGTTGGCTCAACCGAGCGCCGCGGCACCCGACACGATCTCGGTGAGCTCGGTCGTGATGCGCGCCTGGCGTGCGCGGTTGTAGTTGCGCTTGAGCGTGCGGCCGAGGCCCGACGCATTGTCGGTCGCAGCCTTCATCGCCACCATGCGCATGACATTCTCGCTGACGACCGCGTCGTTGAAGGCTTGGAACAGGCTGACCTTCACGCTTCGGGGCAGCAGGTCATCGAGGATCTCGCCCGCGCCCGGGCTGAACTCGTACGACGTCGTGGATGCCCCCTGTGCGGCCTGCGGCATCGACAGCGGCAGCAGCTGCACCGCCTCGGCGATCTGGCGGGCGTTGCTCACGAAGCGCATGCTGCAGATCACGACCTGCTCGAACTCGCCCGCGATGAAGGCATCCATGTAGCGCTCCGCGAGTGCCTGGATGTCCTCGTACTTGGGACGGTCGCCGAAGGTGAATCGCTCCTCGGGCAGCATCTGTTGGTACTTGAAGAACGCGAAGGCCTTCTTGCCTGCGGTGTGCAGCACGACCTGCTTGCCCTGGGCCTTGAGCGCCTTGATGCGGACCATGGCCGTGCGCAGCACGTTGCCGTTGTACGCACCGCACAGGCCGCGATCGCTGCCGATCACGAGCACGAGCACCTTGCCCGAGGAACCACCGCCCTGCAGGAGCGGGTGCGAGACATCCCCGGCCGCGGCGGCGACTTCGCCCACCAGCTGCCGGATGCGATCGGTGTAGGGCCGGGTGGCCTTGGCCCGGGCGAGCGACGCCGTGAACTTGGCGGTCGCGATCATCTGCATGGTCTTGGTGATGCGCTGGATGGTGCGGACGGCGACCATGCGCTTCTTGATCTCGCGGATCTGTGCCATAGGGGTGGAAATGGTAGCGTCCGGCCCGGGCCGCCGCCGCGCGCGAAACCCCGGCCTACGCTGCAGGAAACCGTGTCCGCGACCCTCCGCATCATCGATGCCAACCGAAACCGGGCCCTCGAAGCGCTGCGTGTGCTTGAGGATCTCGCTCGGTTCTCGGTCGGCGACCGCGGGCTCGCCGAGGGGTTCAAGGCATCCCGCCATGCGGTCACGCAGGCGCTCGCGGGCCTCGATGCGTCGCGACTCATGGCGGCGCGGGATGCGCACGGCGACGTGGGCACGACCATCACCGGTGCGGCTGAGCAGGATCGGCCGAACCTCCACGCCATCGCAGTGGCCAACGGCTCGCGTGCGAGCGAGGCGCTTCGCTCCCTTGAGGAGCTGCTCAAGCTGCACGATCCGGTCGCTGCCACGCGCATCGAGCGCGTCCGCTACCGAACCTATGACCTTGCGCGCGACCTCGCCCTGCGGCTCGCCGGCAGTGCGCCGAGGCAATGGAGCGTCTGCGTCCTCGTCACCGAATCCCTCTGCAGCATGCCTTGGCTCGATGCCGCGAAGGCCGCACTCGACGGCGGCGCCGACTGCCTGCAGCTTCGCGAGAAGCACCTCGACGGCGGCGAGCTGCTGGCACGCGCGATGGTGCTCCGTGAACTCACGCGATCCGCCGCGGCGAGCCTCATCATCAACGACCGCATCGACGTTGCGCTGGCCAGCGATGCCGATGGCGTGCATCTGGGCCAAGCCGACCTGCCCATCGCCACGGCGCGGGCGATCGCCGGTTCGGCGCTGTTCGTCGGTGCAAGCACCCACGACCCCGATGAGGCCGCCGAGGCCGTGGCTGCGGGCGCGTCCTACTGCGGCGTCGGGTGCATGTACCCCTCGGGCACCAAAGATGGGCTGCCGATCGCCGGCCCCGGCTACCTCGTGCGCTTCCTCGCCGAGCATCCCGGCACGCCGCATCTGGCCATTGGGGGCATCGACGAGGCGAAGGCTCGTGAACTCGCCGCGCTTGGCTGCCGCGGCGTGGCCGTGAGCCGCGCCGTGCTGGCCGCGCCCGATCCCGCCGAAGCGGTGCGGCGGCTGCGCGGAGCGCTCGCCCATGGCTGAGCACCGTCAGCCGAGGCACCCGAACCAAGCCGAAGCCCGCGATCCCCATGCCGTGCTCACGCTGCTCGGCACGGGAACCTCGGCGGGCGTGCCGCTGATCGGCTGCGACTGCGCAACCTGCACGAGTGATGATCCACGGGACACTCGGTTGCGCACCGCGGCAGTGCTTCGCTTCAACGATCCACACGGCACGCGCCGCACCATCCTGCTCGATGTCGGTCCCGACCACCGTCAACAAGCGCTCGCGCACCGCATCGACCGTGCCGACCACATCCTCCTGACGCACAGCCACGTCGATCACGTCTGGGGCCTCGACGAAGTGCGCCGCTACAACGCCCTGATGGGCACGTCGATTCCCGTGATCGGCGATGCACGCACGATCGACGAGGTGCGAAGGATCTACGCCCACATCTTCGACCGCGCGCGCAACACCAACGACAGCTGGGTCGCTGACCTAGCGGCCGTACGGATCGCGCCCGGCGAAACGCTCGACTGCCATGGGATCCGCGCCACCGCCGTGCAGATGCTGCATGGCCGGCTTCCGATCCTGTCGTGGAGGTTCGATGGCCCCGGCCCGCTCTTCCCGCTCGTCTACGCCACCGACGTGAACGGCATTCCGCCTGATTCGTGGCGGCACCTGATGGGCACGCGCACGCTCGTCCTCGATGGCCTTCGGTTCAGGTCACACCCCACGCACTTCTCGATCGACCAGGCCGTCGATGCCGCCTCGCGCATCGGCGCGGCCCGCACGGTCCTCGTGCACATGACCCATGACATCCTGCACGAGCGCGACGCACGCAACCTGCCCGAGGGCGTCGAGTTCGGTTTCGATGGCCTCGAGCTCCGCTGAGCGCGCCGCACGCGCCGCTGCGTGCGGAAGGCGCTGCTCGCCAACGCGGCCTAGACTGGGGCGATGAGCAACCACTACCCCTTCACCCTTCCCCCGCTGCCGTACGCCGAGAACGCGCTGGAGCCCGTGATCGACGCACGCACGATGAACATCCATCACACCAAGCATCACAATGCGTACGTCACGAACCTGAATGCGGCGCTCGAACCGCACGCCGACCTGCACGGGCTCTCGCTCGATGAACTCTGCCGACGCATCGCGTCGCTGCCCGATGGCCTGCGCAATCCGGTGCGCAACAACGGCGGCGGCGCGTGGAACCACACGATGTTCTGGTCGCTCATGGCAGCTCCGGGCACCGGTGGCCAGCCGAGCGACGCGCTCGCCAAGGCGATCAACGCCGCCTTTGGCTCGATGGACGACTTCAAGAAGAAGTTCGCCGCAGCCGGCACCGGCCGCTTCGGCTCGGGCTGGGCGTGGCTGTGCGTGATGCCCAACGGCACGCTCGCCGTCTGCTCGACCCCGAACCAGGACAA
>JAGWXC010000007.1 GCA_018970045.1 Planctomycetota bacterium
ACATCGAGGCGCTCTTCCTGCACGGCGGCACGCCGCAGGCCAAGCGCGACAAGCTCGTCGAGCGGTTCCAGAGCGAGGATCCCTCGTGCCCGGTGTTCGTGCTGAGCCTGAAGGCCGGCGGCGTGGGCCTCAACCTGACCGCGGCCAACTACGTCTTCCACTTCGACCGCTGGTGGAACCCGGCGGTCGAGAACCAGGCGACCGACCGTGCGTTCCGCATCGGCCAGAGCCGCACGGTGAACGTGCACAAGTTCGTGTGCGAGGGCACCCTCGAGGAACGGATCGACCAGATGATCGAGCAGAAGACCGAGTTGGCCACGCAGATCATCAGCGCGGGTGACCAGTGGCTGACCGAGATGAGCACGTCGCAGCTGCGTGACATCCTGACGCTGCGCCGCTCGAGCCTGATCGAGGCGGAGGCATCATGACGCGACGCAAGGATGGCGATGGACCGGCCAAGCCTGCAGGCAAGGCTTCGGCGAAGCCGGGTGCAACGTCGGCCGCGAAGCCATCGGTGAAGGCCGGCGCCAAGCCCGCCGCCAGGCGCCCAGCCAAGGCGGTGGTCTCGCCCACGATCAAGTCGCTCACGCGCGTGACGCGCCCGACGATCGATCCCGTCGATGTGCCGCGTCCGGCGGATGAGCACGTGGAGCGCGAGCACGAGGTTGCATCGATCGACGATGCATCGATCGACGCGTCATCGACGCCAGTCGAGCAGGCATCGAGCCCGGATGCGCCCCGCGTGCGCCCGGAGCAGGGCTTCCAGCCACGGCGCGCCGAGCACCCGCGGCGTGTGCACCATGGGATCCGCTTGCGCCGCAAGGCCGGCATGGAAGGGTTCCCATGGTGGGCGCAAGCCTGGTTCAAGGGCATGGAGAGCGGGTTCTCCGAACCGGTGCGCATCGAGGGCCTGCAGTACGCGCAGAGCGGACAGGTCGTGACGATGGAGATCGTGCCTGGCACGGCGCGCATGAAGGTGCAGGGCCGAGCGACGCGGCCCTATGAATGCTCGATGACCTTCCACCCGTGGACGAGCGAGCAGTGGACGGCCGTGATCGCCGCGATGTCGCAGGAAGCGATCCACTCCGCGCGGCTGCTCACCGGCGAACTGCCGCAGGGCGCCGAGCGACTGGTGTCGGGTCTTGGGTTGCGACTCTTCCCCGCAGGTCTCAAGGCCGCCGATCCGATCGTCGAATGCGCCTGCAAGGAAGCCAAGCCCTGCAAGCACGTGCACGCCGCGGCGTGCGTGCTCGCCGAGCGCATCGAAGTGGATCCGCTCGTGCTCTTCACGCTGCGCGGACTCACGGGCGAGCGCCTGCTTGAACGCATCCAGGAGCACCGCGCGCTGACGAGCCGCGGAGTGCAGAGCGCGCACAATCCGCCGCCGGTGGCGCAGCATCCGCCCGAGCTGCCACCGATCACCGAACTCGTGCACGACTTCTGGCGACCGGGCCGCGCGCTCGTGGAGTTGGATGAGGCCGCTGCGCCGCAGCACATCCCGCACGCGCTCCTGCGCCGACTCGGGCCCAGCAGCCTGGGCGGGCGGTTCCGGCTCGTTGGCCTGCTGGCCAGCGCCTACGACACGATCCGTCAGCGCGCGCTCACGCCGCGCCTTGATGCGCCGCCGCCTTCCGAGTGATCCACGGCACCATCGCGATCCCTGGTACGCCCATGGCGATCGTGGCGATGAAGAACCCTGAGTAGCCGCCGAGGATCCCCGAGAGGCGCTGGCACTCCGCGAGCAGCGACCCGCTGAGCGTGCCCACCAGGCTTGCTGCCAGGAACATGAGTCCGGTGAGGATCGCGTACTGCGCCGCGCTGTATCGATGATCGCACAGGCTCATGAGGAAGGCCACGAACACCGTGCCCACCATGCCGTTGCACGCGTTCTCGACGGCGACCGCCGCGAGCAGCGCGGCGCGGTCCTTGCCGGCATGGTCGAGCCAGACCCACCCGAGGTTGCTTGCGGCCTGCAGCACGCCGAAGACGAGCATGCTGCGCGCGATGCCCAGTCGGGCGATCACGATGCCACCCAGCACGGCGCCGCCGATCGTGAATCCGAAGCCCAGGAACTGCCTGATCCAGGCGATCTCCTCGAGGTTGAAGCCGAGCTCCTGGATCAAGAACGGACCGACCATGCGGTTGCCGACCAAGTCCGGCAGCCTGAACATCAGGACGAACGCCGCGAGCGCGAGCGCGGTCATCCCCCACTGACGGACGAACGTGCGCACCGGACCGAGCACCGCATCGAGGAACGAGGTGGGTTCGCCGTCGCTTGGCTCCGGTGCGAACGCCACGCTGATCGTGGCGATCGCCATGAGGACGGCGGCGAGGATGAACGCTGCTTGCCAGCCCAGCCTTGCCGCAACGAGCAAGGCACCAGCTCCCCCCACCAGGCTCGCGATGCGGAAGCTCGCCACGAACACGCTCGCTGCACGACCGAGCTGGTCGCGCGCGACGGAATCGGTGCGAAAGGCATCGACCACGACATCGAGGCTCGCCGACGCCACGCTGAGCGCGAACACGATGAGTGCAAAGCCCCAGAGGCCGCCGCGTGAGAGTTCATCCAGCGCAAGCGACTGCCGCTCGAGCCAGCTGGCATCGGTCGCCACGGCGACCTCGGCCGCCGCGATGGGCTCGTGCGGCCCGGCCATGCCCGCCGCCACGAGCAACGCCGCGGAGAGCGAGCCGAGCACGATCAGCCATCCCACGCGGCGACGGCCACGGCCGATCAGCGGTGCATGGAATCGGTCGAGCAAGGGTGCCCAGATCCACTTGAGCCCGTAGGGCAGGGAACACAGCGCGAAGAACCCGATCACGATCGGCGTGACCTGTCGCGCGGCGAGCCACGCGGACACTCCGTCGTTCACGACGGTGTAGGCCAGGCCCGACATGAACGCTGTGCTGGCGATGGCCGTCCAGGTGCGCGGGCTTGCTGGCGAACGGTCGCCTGCCACGCCGTGATCGGAGGCCGAACGCTTCATCGCTCCACCAGCGCCATCGTGATGGGTCGATGCGCGATCCGTCACGGTGCCGGCCGCCGCTGCTTGACCTGCACGTCGAGCTTGGCAGCATGCACCACGCTGCCAGGAGGCACGCTCTCGGTCACGAACACGCCGCCCGCGATCGTGCTGCCCGCACCGATCACCGTGGCGCCGCCGAGGATCGTGGCATTCGCGTACACCGTCACGCCGTCCTCGAGCGTGGGATGGCGGCGCTGTCCCTTGACCGCACGGCCAGCGTCATCGGTCGGGAAACGCAGCGCGCCGAGGGTCACGCCCTGGTAGATCGTGCACTGCCTGCCGATCACGGTGGTCTCGCCGATCACCACGCCGGTGCCGTGATCGATGAAGAAGCCCTCGCCGATCGTGGCCCCGGGGTGCAGGTCGATGCCGGTCTCGGCGTGGGCGATCTCGCCCATCAGGCGTGGGATCACGGGTAGACCGAACTGCCACAGCACGTGCGCGATGCGGTGGGCGACGAGCGCGCGCACCCCGGGATAGCAGATCGGGATCTCATCGGGGCAGTGCGCCGCGGGATCGCGATCGAAGGCCGCCTGCACGTCGCTGGCGATCAGCGCGGCGATCGACGGCCGCGCGCGGCCGAGTTCTGCAAGCAACTCCTTGGTCCGCGCGAGCGCCGCCGGGCGATCGAGGGTCCCGGCACCGCGCAGGGCGCAGTGCGTGAGCGCCGATTCCGCCTGCGTGCGCAGGATGTCACAGGCACGCTGGAAGCAGTCATCCGGCGCGTGGCCGAAACCGTGGTGGTCGTTCAGGAAGGCGCCGCGCATCCAGCGCAGCACTTCCTCGATGGCGAGTCGTTCCGGGAACGAGCGTCCGTGCGCATCCATGCGCCGGAGTATCGCAGATCGGATCAGGCGCCGTTGTCGCCGGCCCGGCCACCCTGGCCGCCGCCCTGGCCACCACCACCCTGGCCGCCGCGGAAGCGATTGCGGAAGTCCTCGAACATCTTGGTGCGCTCGGCCTCGTCGAGGGTGCCGTCCTTGTTCGCGTCGAACTCCTTGGCGCGCTCCTGGAACTGCTCGGGCATCTCGCTGATCTTGCCGCTGCCGAAGTTGCCGCCCATGCCGCCGGGCCCGCCGCCCATGCCGCCGCGGCCGCCGCGCTCATTGCCCTTGGGCAGGGCCTCGAACTGCTCGGGCGTGAGCAGCGCCTTCAGGCGCGATTGGTAGCTCTCGGCGAGCTTGGCGCGATCGTCGAACGCGTCGCGAACCGGGTCGGGTTGGCCCTGGTCGCCGCCGCCGAAGCGGCCTCGACCCATCATGTTCGACCACGAACCGGTGCCGTTCATCATCGACAGGCCGCGCTCCATGTCTTCCTTGGTGCGGTCGACTTCCTGCTTCTTGGTCGCCGACACGATGCGGTCGTTCACGGCCATGAGCTCACGCTCGTACTGCGAGCCAAGGTCGGTGATCGCGGCGAGCGTCTCGGCCGAGAGGCCCTCGATCTTGCCGGCCTCCTCGAACATCTTCTGGGTGGCCGTGGTGTTGTAGGTGCGCTGGTAGCCCGCCTTGAGCGCGGCGAGGTTGAACTTCGCGCCATCCTCCGCGGGCAGGGCCTGCGTGATCTCGGTACGGAAGCGCTCGTTGACGTCGCGCACAGCCTTGCGCATCGAGATCTGCTGGTCGACGATGCGGGTCGATTCCTGCGTGTTGGCATCGAGCATCGACTTCAGGAGGCGAGGCTCGCTCGACTCCAGGAACTCGTCGCGGGCCTTGAGCGCGCCGTCGAGCTGGAGCTCGTAGTTGTCGAGGATCGGCTTCGTGGCGTCGATGCCGGCCTGCGTGAGGTCGGCGTCATCGAGCACGAAGATCAGGTTGGTGCTCTCCGCGCTGAGGATGCCGTTGCCCATCGCGCGCTCGCGGCGCAGGAAGCGCTCGAAGGCGTCCCAGTTGGCGAGCTGTTCAGGACGCAGCACGCCCTTCACGCCGTCGACGAGTTCCTTGCGCAGCTCGACCTTCTTGCTGAGGAACGAGTTGCTCGCATCGACGATCTCCTTCATGATCCGGCGCTGCTCGGCATCCTGGCCGTTGGCGGCGCGCTCAGCGGTCACGTCCTGCTGCAGCTTGTCCATGCGCTCCTGGAAGAGCTTGCGACGCACCTCGGGGTCGATCTCGGCGCCGCCGTTCTCCTGCTGCAGTTGCTCCATGTCCTTCTGCACGCCCTCGAACAGGTCGCGCATGCGCTCCTGCATGCCGCCGCCCATGAAGGACTGCATGATGGAGCGCATCGAGTCCTGCATGACCGTGCGGGTCTCTTCGGCAAGCGGCTCGAAGGCATCGGTGTAGTCGGTGATGAAGGTCTCGACGACCGTGACCTGGCCGTCGTCGAGCTTGAGCTGCTCTTGGATCACGGGCACGTCGCGCTTCATGAAGTCAGGCTCCATGCGGCTGGTGAACTGGCGCATCAGGCCGCCCATGCCACCCATGCGGCCCATGCCGCCGCCCATGCCGCCGCCCATGCCCCCACCCATGCCGCCGCGACCGCCGCCGCCGCCACGCTGGCCGCGGTCACCCTCACCCTGCGGCGGAGCGGCCTGGCCACCATCCTGCTGCTGGCCCTGACCACCTTGGGCGCCACCCTGCTGATCACGGCGCTGCCGGCGCTGGCCGCCCTGGCCACCGCCCTGGCCACCGCCCTGGCCACCGCCCTGGCCACCGCCCTGGCCACCGCCCTGGCCACCGCCCTGCCCACCCTGCCCGCCCTGCTGGCCAGCCGGTGCATCCTGCGGAATGGCGACGACGACATCGCTCAACAGGGTGACGGACGCGGTGAGCGCGATGGCGCAGAGACGAACGATGGTCAGGCTGGTCATGGTCTGGATCCTAGGTGGACAGGCTCGAACTCCGAATGAGGCCGAGCACAGGAGATTGTCCTGTCGTGCACGCGGGCGGAACGCCAGCATGCAGGAAGTCGAGACTTTGTTCGCTCAGCGGCGGTCCGTCGATTCGCGAGGGGCGCGACCACTGGGCGTCAAGCGGCTGGGACTGGGTCCGCCGACGGCACTGCCCCATGGCCACGGCCCGCGCGGCAGATCGATATAAGTGGCTTCTAAGAAAAGGTTTACGTCAGTCCGCTGTGGGCGCCAGTTCGTAGATCGAGCCCGGACCGTCGGCACCGCCTTCGGTGCAGCACATCAGGAGCGTGCCGTCGTTGAGTTCGGCGAAGCTCGCGATGCAGAAGCGCTTGCGGAAGAGCCGCTCCGGGGCCGCGGTCAGCATGTTGGCCTTCGTGTCGTAGCGCAGGCCCCATACCGTCCCGAACTGGTAGTCGCCATACAGGTAGATGCCCTGCATCGATGGATGCTTGGCGCCGCGGTAGACGAAGCCGCCCGTGACGCTGATCCCCTCGCTGTGGTCGTACTCGGCGACGGGCTCCTCGAAGCGCGAGGCATCATCACTTGCATCCTTCACGCCGCGCGTGGGGTGACGCCCCTCGCGCGGGCGCCAACCGTAGTTCTTCCCCTTGCGGATGAGGTCGATCTCCTCCCACTTGTTCTGCCCGACATCGCCGCCCCACAGGTCGCCGGTCGAGCGATCGAAGCTCATGCGCCAGACGTTGCGCAAGCCGCTCGCCCAGATCTCGGGCTTGATGCCCGCCTGGCCCACGAACGGATTGTCCGCGGGGACCGAGTAGGTCTGACCGGCCTCGACACGATCCACATCGATGCGGATCACCTTGCCCAGCCAGGTGGCCATCTCTTGCCCGTGGCCCCACGGATCGTTGCCGCTGCCACCGTCGCCGAAGGAGAGGTACAGCATGCCATCGGGCCCGAAGAGGACCGTGCCGCCGTTGTGGTTCCACTCGAAGCTCGGCTGCTCGAGGATGATCGTGGCGGTCGTGGGGTCGGGCTTGCCATCCTCGCCGACCTTCATGCTCGCGAGCACCTCGCGCATCGGTGCGTCGGCCGAGTAGTAGAGGAACACCCGGCGATCCGTGGCGAACTTGGGATGGAAGGCCATCGACAGCAGGCCTTGCTCGTTGAACTGGTCATTCACGGGATCGCGGTAGTCGAGCCACGTCGTGGTCGTGACGGGATCCTTGCTTCGGTCGAGCTCGACGATGCGGCCTGACTGCTCGGCGATGTAGACGAGATCGTTGTTGTCGGGGCGCTGCACGAGCTGAATGGGGCGGCGCAACTTCGCCTCCTTCCAGATGCGGGATGCCGTGACTTTCGGGATGTCCGACTCGGTGGCGGCAGGTGCCTGCGCGGGCACGACGGCAGGCGCGGGATCCTGAGGCATCACGGCAAGGCTCACGGCGATCAGCAGCGAAGAGAGCATGGTGCACGAAGGATAGGCGGTAGGCTCCTTGCATGACCCGATGCACCGCATACCTTGTCGTTGCCTCGATCGCCACCGTCGGCATGCATGCCATCGGCCAGGACGCCGCACCCGCGACGGCCGCGCCCAAGGCCGGGGCCCAGCAGGCACCGGCTCCGACCGCCGGCTTCACGAGCCTTTTCGACGGCCGCACGCTGGCGGGATGGGGTGGCGATACCGAGGGTTATGTGGTCGAGGATGGCGCCATCAAGTGCACCCCCGCCGGGCGAAACCTGCACACCGTGGGTGAGTATGGCGATTTCCACCTCAAGCTGCAGTTCAAGCTCGCGGCGGGCAGCAACAACGGCATCGGGATCCGCGCGCCCAAGGATGGCGATGCGGCCTTCGAGGGCATGGAGATCCAGATCCTCGACGACACCGCCGAGAAATGGAAGGACCTGAAGGAGTGGCAGTTCTGCTGCAGCGTGTACGGCGTTGTGCCTGCGCGCCGCGGGCACTTGAAGCCGGTCGGCGAGTGGAACGAGGAAGAGATCATCGCGAAGGGCTCGCGCATCACGGTCAAGCTCAACGGCCACGTGGTGGTCGATGCCGACGTCGCCGAAGCCTCGCGCGGTGGCACGCCGGACGGCCGTGATCACCCGGGCCTGAAGCGCACGAGCGGCCACATCCACTTCTGTGGCCACGGCGACCCGGTGTGGTTCCGGGCGATCGAGATCAAGGAACTCAAGTGAGGGCCCCAGCGCATGGATGCGCGCACGCTCAGCCTGCTTGATGATGCGCTCGCTCGCGCGCGCGCCCTGCTCGAGCCGCAGGGGTTCCTGTTCGGCACGCCGCGCCTGCTCGATGAGGGCACCTGGGGTCGCTACGACATCGCGATCGATCCGCCCGACGGCCGCGCGAGCAAGCTCCAGGTGCACGTGAATGGCAAGGGCCGCACGAGCGTGGTGCCGCAAGGCCCCGCGGCGACGGCCATGCGCGTGCTCCTTGAGGGCGGATCAACCAGCGCAGCGCCGGCGGCCGCTGGTGCGCCGGCACCCACGATGCGTGCGCTGCCGCTCACGCGCGCCGCACGGGAAGCCAGTGGCGGGATGGGTGCCGCGGCGCCCCGAGTCGGGCCCGCAACGACGAGCGAACAGGGCGCACATTCGGCACCAGCAGGTGCTGCACCGAGCGAATCCGGCCGATCCATCGGTGGTTCCGCGACGGCACCGGTGGCTGTGGAGCCATCAGGGCGACCCGCAGGTGGTCCACCGACCACGACCGGGCCCGCAGGCCCCGTGGTCGCAGGTGCGGCCATCGTCGTGGACTGCAGCAAGTTCGGCGCACGGCTCATCGGCCCGACCGAGTGGCGCGGCATGCAGCGCAATGCTGCCGGCGGCTGGACCGAGATCTTCCGGAGCGCGCGCCACGCGCGCGGTCACAACAACCTCGGCGAGTTCCTGGCGATCGTGGAGGCGCTGAAGCGGCTCGAGGCCGGCGAGTTCGCCTCGGGCGAACTGTTCAGTGATTCACGCACGGCGATCAGCTGGGTGACCAAGGGCATCGTCAAGACCACGCTCGATGTCGACGGCGACTGCGATCCAGGCTTCGCCGCGTTGGTGCGCGAGGCACGCGCCTGGATCACGACGCCCGCGTGCGCCCGATGGCGTCGCGTGGTGCGGCTCTGGGACACGCCGGTCGTGGGCGAGAATCCCGCGGACTTCGGTCGCAAATGAGCGGCGCCACGCTCGCTGCCTGGCAGTGGCTGGCGACCGACGAGGGCCGGGCGCTGCGCGATGCGGCGGCTTCGATCGGTGCCACCACGCCCGCTGCAGTCATGGGCTTGCGCAAGCTCGGCGATGCCGATGCGGTGCGCGCCGCGATCGAGCTCGCGCAGGCGCGCCAGCGCGCGAGCACCAAATTCCCAGATGCTGCGGGGCTCTGGTGCGATGGCCACGGCGTCGAGCAGGCCAGCAGCGCGCGCGTGGCCGCGTGGAAGGCGCAACGATTTGCCGGAGAACGAACCGTCGATTTGTGCTCCGGCATCGGAGGCGACCTGATGGCGATCGCGCGCGTGGCTCCCGCCGAAGGCATCGATCGTGATCCGGTGCGCGCGTGGATGGCCACGCGCAATGCGGGGGTGCCTGTGCAGGTCGCTGACGTCCGCGATGCGGAGGTCGCTGATCGGCTCGTGCACATCGATCCGGCCCGACGCGATGAGCGCGGCGCCCGCCACCATGGCCTCGGTGGATACGAGCCCGGTCTCGACGTGCTGCAACGGCTATGGGCCGACTCGCGCGGCGGCGGCGCGAAACTCGGTCCGGGCATCGAGCTGCCGATCCAGGGGGCGCCGGCGGGCAGCGAGCTCGAGTTCATCAGCGAGGATCGCACGCTGGTGCAGGCGGTGCTCTGGTGGGGCGCATGCGCGCGGCATCCCGGCGAACGATCTGCGACGGCACTGCGTGGCCGCGACGTGCGCACGATGCACGGTTTGCCGGGCACCATGCCGTTGCGTGAGGGCGCCTACGGTGCGTGCATCGCCGTGCCGGATCCGGCGCTCGAACGCAGCGGGCTCGCCGGCGCAAGCGCCGCTCGGCTCGGCCTCGCCGAAGCAGCGGTCGGCTTGGGCATCGCGCATGGGCCGATGCCGGAGCACGACGATGCCTGGTGGTGGCGCTGGTTCCGCGTGGAGGCGGAGATCCCGTGGCGCACGGATGCGGCCCTCGCATGGCTGCGGGACCATGATGCGGGCGAGGTCACCGTGAAGACGCGCGGCAAGGCCGTCGATCCCGATGCGCTTGCGCGTATCTGGCGCGGCCGTGGTACACGGGCGTGGACCGTCTTCATGCTGCGCCACGGCACCACGCTGCGGGCCTTCGCCACCGAGCCGATCGCGGCCGCGTGATGCCATGCGGCGGACATCAGCCGGCAGCGCGATGGTCGCTCCGGCGCTCCGCGTTCGACTGGATCACGCGGGCTTCTTGAGCGCGGCAGCCGGGTCCGTCGGCGAGACCGGTGGCGCCACGAGCGGTGCCAGCTCCGCCACCGGGATCGCCGCGAACACCTTGGCGAGCTCAGGGTCAAAGTGCGTTCCGGCGCAGCGCGCGACCTCGTCGAGCACCTCCTGCACCTGGCGCGCCGGACGGTAGAAGCGTGCGCTCGTCATCGCGTCGAACGCATCGGCGATGCCGACGACGCGGCCAAGGATGCTGATCTGGTCGCCGCCGAGCGCGAAGGGGTAGCCCTTGCCGTCCCAGCGTTCGTGGTGCTGGCGCACGCCGGGCAGCACCTCGCGCAGCTGCGGAATGTCCATCAGGATCGCGTGGCCGATGTCCGGGTGCTGCTTGATGAAGGCGAACTCGTCGTCGTCAAGGCGCGACGGCTTGCGCAGCACGGCCTCGGGCACACCGATCTTGCCGATGTCGTGCACGAGCCCGCAGGTCCGCGCCATCTCGATGAAGTGGTCGCCAAGACCGGCCTTGCGGGCGAGCAGCGCGCTGAAGGCGCTGACGCGGTCGGAGTGGCCGCGGGTGTACGGATCCTTGGCATCGATCGCGGCGATGAGCGCGCGCATCGTGCCACCGAACATCTCGCGCTGCTCGAGGTCCATGCGCAGCTGCATGCGCATGCGTGCCAGGTTCGCGAGGGCGAGGGCCGCGAAGTGCCCGAGCGCGCTGGCGAAGCTGACGGCTTCGTCCATGTGCGTGGCGCCGCGCTGGCCGCGACAGTCGAGGTACATCCAGCCGTAGAAGACGCCCGAGTGCAGCACCGGCACCGACACGGCCTGCTGCACATCGAGGTACTGCAGGCTGGCGTTCAGCGTGGCTGCGGTGTTGGCCTCGCCGCTGAACACGCAGACGTGCTCGCGCGAACGGCGCAGCAGGCTGCGGCTGACGAGCAGGTTGCCCTTCGCATCGCGGATCTCGCCTTCGCTCGCGAGGACATCGATGAAGCCATCGCGCGCGCCCGGGCGCAGGAAGCCCACGTTCGTGAAGCCCGTGGCATGCACCAGCGCGCTCACGGCCGAACGGGCCACCTGCTCATCGGTGTGCGCCGCGGCCATGCGTTCGCCGGCGGCCAGCAGCTGCAGCAAGAAGGTCTGCGCGAGCGCTTCGGGCTTGGCGACCGTCGCCGCCTGGACGCGGCCGTCGGCATCATCGTCGGCAACGCGCGCGGCGTGTTCGCCCAGGCGCGTCTCCTGATCACTCACGACCTGCAGCACGTAGGGCTTGATCTCGAGTCGATCCTCGGGCTCGATGCGCACCTCGGAATGCGGCTGCAGCAACGCACCGTTCACGATGGTGCCGGCCGTGCTGCCGAGATCGCGCAGGCGCCAGTGGCCCGAGTGGCCGTCGCCAGCCGGAGCCCACGTGAGCGCGGCGTGCCGCCGACTGACGTTGTTCGATGAGAGCCGCAGGTCGGCCTCGGCGGCGCGGCCGATCACGAGCGTGCGGTGCAGGTCAAGTGGGAAGTCGCGCGATGGTTCCGCGGGGCCTTCGACGATCGTGAGCTTCCAGGTGGGCATGGCGTGGCTCACTCATCCGTCGCTGGACCCATCGGGTCCCAGATGAGTTCAGCCGTGTTCCAGTCACCACCCGGCGTGTTGGGGTCGCGCGAATCCTGCGCGTTCGTGGTGGCCTTCGCGTTCTCGACCAGCCCGACGTGGCCATCGGCGAAGAGCATGTGGCCGCCCTGGAAGTGGCGCGCGGCAAAGCGCTTCCAGTCGCAGCGATGGCGCGCGAGGTCCTTGTCGTAAAAGACGTCGTTCACCGGGAGTTCATCCTGGTTGGCGCGCATCTCGAGCATGAGGATCGTGCGCGACGAGTCCTTGATCTGCGAAAGCCGCACGCTCTTCTTCGCGAGCTCCTCGCCGATGCGGATCGGATCGCTGATCCCCTGCACGTATTCGACGTCGTTGAAGTCGCGACCGAGGAAGGTGTTGTTCAACTGCGAGTTGGGGACGTAGTTGAAGTAGAAGGCCGAGTACTGGCCGCCATTGGGCGCGGTGGGATCCGGGAACGGCCACGGCGCACCATCCTGCGGCGTGGCGGCAGGATCGACGAAGATGCTGTTCTCGAGCGTCGGCACGCCGGTCTGGTTGGTGTTGGCCGCGTTGACCACCTCGCGGTACGACGGGCCATCGACCAGCGGCGGCACGGCGTTCGCCCAGAATTGCTTGGTGCGCAGATTCACCCCGAACTGGTTCAGGTCCTTCAGGCCCTCCCACGGGAGCCGATCCTTGTTCAGGCTCGTGTACGCGATGGTGCCGACGCCCCACTGCTTCATGTTGCTCTGGCTGGCGCCGGCGCGCGCCGTGGCGCGGACCGAGCCGATCGCCGGCAGGATCAGGCCGATCAGGATGACGATGATGCCGATCACCACCAACACCTCGATCAGGGTGAAGGCGGTCCGTTCGGGGCGGAAGCGTGCAGGCATGCTCCCCGCACTCTACCTGATCAGGGGCGTGATTCAGCCGGTCCAGTTGGCCAGGAGCACGCCAAGGTCACCGCCATCGACCAGGCCGTTGCCGTCGAAGTCCGCGGCCGGTTCAGCCGTGCCGAAGACCGCCAGCAAGAGACCGAGGTCCTTGCCGTTGACCACGCCGTCGCCGTTGGTGTCACCCGGAGTCGACGGGGCTTCCGAGACGCAGCCATCGATCGGAAGGTTCGAGAGATCCTGCGTGGCCACCGAGCCGGTTTCGCAGACATCCCAGGTGTTCGGCCGGCCGAACGTGCTGGTGATCGCGTCGTCGAACTCGGCGTTGGCGGCCGTCGTGCGCGCGACGCCCGTGCGCAGGCGACAGACGTCGGTGCTGCCGACGGCACCGCGGAAGTAGTAGATGCTGCCTTCGCCCGACGGGAACAGCACCGTCGCACCCGACGCATCACGCACCGACACGCGCCAGTCGTCGTTGCTCGTGTCGAAGTCGCCGTTCACGTGGCCAGGCTTGTTGCTGGTCGTGCCAGCGACGAGCACCGTGTCGAAGGTGTTGACGTTGACCCAGCGGTCGGTGGTGCCGTTGAACGACAGGTCGCTGTCGAGGCCCCCCTGCGCCGTCGTGAGTTCGGTGAACGTCAGGATCGTTCCGGCGCGGACATCGGACCAGAACGAGGCCTGGCTGAGCGTGATCGTGCCGAACTGGGCATCCGCGACTTCTTCCCAGTCGAGCCGCCAGCCGCGCATGTCGAGGTGATCGGTGACGACGACGAGCTCCATCCAGTCGCCGCCGTTGCCGACCACGCGCCCGAAGAACGCATCGCTCGAGAACGCGCCGGTCGCATCGCCGGTGGCCGTGCCGCCGCCGAGGTAGCCGAGTGCGTCGACGGCGTTGTATTCGTTCAGCACGATGGCGCTGCAGCTGGCGCAGAGTTCGCCGAGGATCGACGCGCGCATCGCCGTGAAGTCCTGCCGCTCCTTGCACGCGGTCAGGTCGTTGGTCCACGCGTTGGGCTGGCCGAACGAGCTGCTGTTGGCGTCGTTGAAGTTGAAGGCGCTGAAGGTCCCGGTGGGCTGACCTTCGTACCGGCAGGCTTCCTTGCTGTTCACGCCGCTGCCGCCCCAACCGCCCGAGACGTTCTCGCCGATGAGCGGCTGGTGGATCGTGTCCTGCGGCGTCATGATGCGGCAGCGCCAGTTGTCGTTGCCCACGTCGAGCGGGTCGTCGTAGCCGGGGTTGGTCGGGTCGACCACGTTGGCCAGGGCTTCCACGAGTGCAAGACCTGCGGCATCGTTCAGGCAGATGTTGATCCACCAGTCGCCGTTGCAGGGATCGAAGGTCAGGTCGGTGTCACGGCCGCCAGCGCTCGCGGGGTTCTCCGTGATGGTCAGGATGGTGCCGGCACGGAGGTCACCGAGCAGCGCCACGTTGCGGAAGGTGATCTGGCCCTGCGGCACGCTCACGCTGCCGTACCAGTAGTCGTTCTGGCCGTCGGCGTCGGTGGCGCCGATCTCGGCCCACTGCACCTTGAAGCCACGGATGTCGGCATGATCCCGGACGATCACGAACTCGAGCCAGTCACCGCCGTTGCCCAGCGCACGGCCGAAGTACTGGTCCTCGTCCGCAGCGCACGAGAAGCCGCCCGGACCTTCGGGGCTCGGGCAGGTTGGCGTTGCGGCGTCGGGGTTGTTGAGCCACTTCGTGCTGCCGACCGCGTTGTATTCGTTCAGGTGGATGCGCACGGCCTGCGCTGAAGCGGCCGAGGCAAGGGTCATGGCAACGAGCGTGGGCAGGACGGCGTGGTGCATCGTGGTATCTCCTCGATCCGGGGCGACCGCCTGATGCGGGACCGGACCGCTGCAGACTCCACCATGACTTTGTTCAGTTCCCGTTTAACCCCGCCCCGATCCAACGGATTCCGCCGCGATTGGCGCTGCCGATAGCCTCGTGTGATGCCCTCGATCGCCGGGATCCTCGTTGCGACCGCGCTTGCTCAGGTGCCCCAGCCGTGCCTGACCCACCTAGCCACCCACGACAGCGGGCGCTTCATGCAGTCGGCGAGCGAGATCGCCGCGCGCTCTCCCAAGGGTGATGCGCTGCTGGTGATCGATGCCGCGCGTGGCCTCGTCGAACTCGCCATGTCGGTCGACGGCGCGCTGACGCAGCGGTCGATCATCTCCATGCCACGAGCCAACAGCGTGTCGGTCCACGGCGACCTGGTTGCCGTGGCCTGCGCGGCGCCCAAGCCCGGCGATGCGGGCGTCGTGCACTTCCTCGATCGCGATCTTGAACCCATCGCCACCGTCGCGGTCGGCGTGGGCCCCGATATGGTCACGTTCACGCCCGATGGCCGGCGGGTCCTCGTCGCCAACGAGGGCGAACCGTCGACCGATGGACTGATCGATGCACCCGGGTCCGTCTCGATCATCGACGTCTCCGCGGGAGCGCGGATCGCCACGGTTGAGACGGTGGGCTTCCACGCCTTCGATCCGCAGGCCGAGGCGCTCGCGAAGCGCGGCGTGCACCTGGCGCTGCGCCACGTACCGCTCTCGGTGCAGGCTGAACCCGAGTACATCGCGTGTTCGCCCGACGGCACGCTCGCGTTCATCGGCCTCCAGGAGATCGCCGCGGTGGCGGTCCTTGACCTCGCCTCGGGGCAGATCACCGCGCTGCTCCCACTGGGAACCAAGGACTTTTCGCTGCCGGGTGCGGGCCTCGATCCGAACGATCGGGACGGTGGTGCCACGATCGCGCCGCACCCAGTCCGTGGCCTCGTGCAGCCTGATGCGATCGCCTGCTTCGAGCATGGTGGCACGCTCTGGCTCGTCACCGCGAATGAGGGCGAGGAGCGCGAACAGGGTTCCTTCAAGGAGGGCGTGCGATGGGGCGCGGCCACGCGCTCACCTGCTGCGCCCCGTGCGCCCGAACTCGATCGACTGATCGTGTCGCGCGTGGCCTCGGATGCCGATGGCGACGGCATGCTCGATCAGCCAGTGGCCTTCGGGGGCCGGAGCATCTCGCTGTGGCGATACGTGCCCGCCACCGGCGATGCATCGCCGCGGCTCGAGCTGGGTTGGGACAGCGGCGATGCGTTCGAGCGCCTGGTCGCCGAGCGGCATCCAGCCAGCTTCAATGCCGACCTCGATGCAACGCCATGGGCCGATGGCCGCAGCGATGCCAAGGGCCCCGAGCCAGAAGGCCTCGCGATCGGCATGGTCGATGGAAAGCGCCTTGGTTTCATTGGGCTCGAGCGCTCGCACGGGATCGTCGTCATCGACCTGACCGATCCGGCGGCTCCGCGCGTGATCGATCACATGACGCGGTGCGACCCCACGGTCGATCTGGCTACGGCTGCCAAGGATCCCGCCGTGCTGAAGGCCGCCGGTGACCTTGCTCCGGAGGGCGTGCTGTTCATTCCCGCTGATCGAAACCCGACCAAGCGACCGCTGGTGGTGACCTGCAACGAGGTCAGCGGTACGACGACGGTGTGGGCCATCGGCCCCGCGAAATGACCGCACTCAGGGGCAATCGCCCCAGCCACCGAGCAGCGCGCCAAGATCGGCGCCATCGGTCTGCCCGTCGCCGGTGAGATCGCCAGACGAGGTTCCCCACGCACCGAGCACGAAGCCCAGGTCGGCGCCATCGACCGCGCCGTTGCCATCGAGATCACCTGGGCAGCACGATGCGCCAACCGTGATCGCGCAGGCTTGCGCGAGCTGCCACTCGCCGGCTTCGGCATCGCCGTCGCCATCGAGGCTCTGCGGCACCTGCAGGACCGCGCGCAGCGCACCGGCGTTCGCGTTGGCGTAGCGCAGGCTCGCGAGCGCAAGGCGCTCGGGGTTGCTGCCGAAGGCCGTGACGATGTCGACGGAACCCTCGAGCACGCCGTTCGCACCGCCACGCGCGCTGCGCCAAGCCGCTCCGGTCCGCAACACGCTGGCCGTATCGAACCAGCCGCTGAACTGGTTGTCGTTCTCGGCGCCGAGGAACGCATTCCACCCCGCGACCAAGCCGCTCTTGCCCCACATCGCCGCGCGCAATGAGCTCGGTGCTTCCGCGGCGACCGTGACGAACGCGTCCTCGCCGCCGCCGGCATCCTGCGTGGCCACGTAGAGACGACCGAGCTTGATGCCAGCCCACAGTCGCTGGTTGCCGTTCTGCGCCACGAGCGTGGCGTCGGCATCGAGCTGGCCATCGATCACCCAGTCACTCTGGGTGGTGCCGCCCTGCACTGGGAAATGCCAGTCGCCGCCGTTGTTGTTGTCCCACGTGCCGGTGCCGTTGTTGAACACGACATCAAACTGCTGCGCGTTCTGCGCGACCGGCACCGAGACGCGCCACACGCCTTCGGCGGCAATCCACTGCATGGACACATCGGGCAGCACGGTCTGCCACTGGTTGATGCCGTAGTGCAGGTTGATGCTACTCGCGCCCTGCAGGGGCCGACCCGTTGGGTTGTAGGAGACCGTCACGTTCTGGCCTGCCTGGATCGGGCTGGGATTCACGGTGACCACCGCACCGCCGCCGCCACCACCGCCACCGCCAGTCGTGCCTTCGCCGACCCACACGTGCATGATCGGGCTGCGCGCCACGTTGCCGCGCGTGTCGACCGCCTCGATGTAGTAGTCGAGCAGCGCGCTGCGCACGCCAGTGATGTTGGCGTGCACGCGGTGCGCGATCCGCTGGGGCATCTCGAAGAAGTCGATGCCGCCGAAGTTGTAGATGTTCTCCGCGGGGAAGAGCGCGGTCGTCATCGGCAGCGATTCCCATGCGCCGACCTCGGCGCCGCCGGCGAAGGTCTCGTTCTGCGTGCTCGAGAGCGGGTTGGCGCCGTCGAGGTCGCGGCGCCACTTCAGGGTGACCGACTGCAGGCCGCTGACGTCGTGCACCAAGCTCCACACCGTGAAGTCGCCATCGTCGGTGTTCTGCGTGTAGCCGTACGGCCCGCCGTAGTTCACGCTGCCGGGGTTCCACGGCCAGCGCTGCGGGTACCAGATCGTGGGCGGCGTGGTCTCGGTGGCGCCGGTGCCCACCACCGTGGTCGCGTGCTGCAGCGCCTCGTTGCAGGCGACCGTCGGCTTGACTTCCATGTCAAGCGCCGTGCCGTAGTACATGTAGCCCGAATTGAGCGAACCGAGGAAGAAGTGCCACGCGCGCTCGGCCGGCGTGGTCGCGCTGCCGGGGTTCAGCACCTGCGCCGTGCGCACGGGGCTGCCGGCGGCCGCACTGAGGTCATCGGCCGTGCTCACCCAGTTCTGCGCGGCCGTGATGACGGCCCAGTTGCGCACGTCCTCGGCCCAGCCGCTGGCGATGTCGACCTGGCCCTGCGCGTTGACCGGCGGCCAGTTCCAGTTGAGGAACTGCGGCGCGCCGAAGTCGCCCTCGGCGTTGACCCACGCACCATCCTCCACGTGCACGAGATCGCCCGCCGGCACCGGGTGCGCGTCGAGGTACTTCTGCACGACGCTGGGCACGAAGCCCGCACCGACGGCCTGGCCCACGAAATTCGGCACGGCCTCGTTGTAGTACGAGTAGCCGCCGCCCCAGGCGTTGTCGCCGTCGTGCGCGAGCACCACGAGCATCGGGCGCGAGGGATCGTTCGAGAGCGCCAGCTGCTGCAGCCGCTGCACGCTCAGCGGCGCGTAGCCATCTTCCCAGCCCAGGCTCTGGCTGCACGGCACGACGATGATCGAACTCGTGGCGCCGGTGTCGGGGTTCACCCACTGCGCGCGGTGCGGGACGTAGGAGCCCGGCAGCGCCTCGGCTGGGCCGCAGCCGCGGCTGATCGAAATGCGGTTGAAGGCCGGCGACGAGCCGTTCACCTGATCGGCCTTGTTCGGCGGATCGCAGTTCACGCCACCTGAACCGAATTGCACGGGGAAGTTCGCATACGCACGCGAGATCTTCTCGCCGCTGACGAGCGACCACTCGATGCCCTCCTGCTGCAGGATCGGGATGAGCCGCTCGCTGAAGGCCATTTCACTGGGAAAGAAGCCCTTGCTGATGCCCGGGTTCGCGCCCCACACGCCCGCGTACGCCTCCTTGTAGAGGCGGATGTCCATGCGCACGGCGTCGTCGTCGCACAGCGGAAGGAGCGCATGGTGGTAGGAGAACTGCACGATGTCCATGCGCGGGCGCGCGGGCGCACCGGCATTGGTGAACGTGTTGCGGGCCTGGCGCCACGGGTCGACCCAGAACGGGCTGTACCCGAGCTGGCCGCCTGCTTCGGCGAACGACTGGATGTTCGCGATCAGGCCGCCGCTGAAGCTGACCTGCGCGCCGCCTTCGGCCGTCCACGCGATCGAGTTCACGGTGTCGCGCGGGCGATACTGGTACGCAGCCACCCGGTCATCGAGGCCGAAGATCGAGCGGAGGTCGTTCGCGGGGTTCGCGGCGCCGCCATCCCGACGCAGGATCGACTGCCACGCACGCTCGTATCGATCGGCCCCGCCCGCCTGCTGGTCGGGCCAGTAGATCGGCTGCTCGAGGTGCCAGAGGTAGGTGAAGTGCACGCCTTCGGCCAGGGCCACGCTCGCGGCGAGCGAGATCCCGGCGAATGCGGTCGTGCTGAGCGCAGCAATCGTTTGGCAAGGCATGGTCGAAGGGTAGACCAGGGACAGCAGGATGCGAACCCACACTTTGCGCTTCCTGCACCAAGGCCTCACATCGCCTTGACGTTGGATGACGACAAAACGACATGCCCCGATCCGGACCCCCTCGCTGCAGATACCGGACGGTCTGGATCAGCGACACGCACCTCGGTGCGGTGGGTGCGCAGGCCGACGAACTGGCCTTCTTCCTGAAGAACATCAGCTGCGACGAGCTGTTCCTCGTGGGCGACATCATCGACATGTGGCGATTGAAGCAGCGCTGGTGGTGGCCGGCCGCCCACAACACGGTCGTGCGCCGCATCATGAAGATGGCCGGACGCGGCACCCGCGTGGTCTTCATCCCCGGAAACCACGACGACGGCGCTCGGCAGTTCGCGGGGCATGAGTTCGGCGGGATTGAGATCGCGCTCAACGCCACCCACACGACGGCCGATGGTCGCCATCTGCTGGTCTGCCACGGTGACCAGTACGACCTGGTGGTGCAGCACCACCAGCTGCTGAGCAAGGCCGGGGCCATCGCATACGACCTGCTGCTTGTGGTCAACCGCTGGTGGAACCGCTGGCGCGCGTTCCGCGGGCAGCCGTACTACTCGCTGAGCGCCGACATCAAGCAGTCGGTCAAGAAGGTCTGCCAGTTCGTGAGCAACTTCGAGCAGGAACTGGTGGCCGAGGCCCGGCGCGGCGGCTTCCATGGCGTGGTCTGCGGCCACATCCACAAGAGTGCCTGCGAGGCTGACCTCGGTGGCGCCGGGATCGCCTACTACAACTGCGGCGACTGGGTCGAGAGCTGCACGGCGCTCGTCGAGCACGACGACGGGCGCATCGAGGTGATCGATGGCCTGGCCTTCAACGCGAAGGTCCGTGCCGCAAGCGCCGCCGATGCGGCCACACACGAGCCCGACGATGAGTGGACGCCGCCCACGATGCCGTTCCCGCTGCCGGAGGTGCCCACGCGCTCGGCAGCACCGCGGCTCGAGGGCGTGGCGTGATGATGGCCTCGAACACCCGGCGTTTCCTGCTCGTCACCGATGCGTGGCAGCCCCAGGTCAACGGCGTCGTGCGCACGTGGGGCCACGTGCTGCGTGAACTCACCGCGCTCGGCATCGAGACCGAGGTGGTGCATCCATCGCTGTTCCGCACGGTCGCCGCGCCCAAGTACCCGGAGATCCGGCTCGCGCTCTGCACGCCGCGCGCGGTCGGCCGGCGCATCGAGGCGTTTGACCCCGACTACGTGCACATCGCGACCGAGGGGCCGCTTGGCCTGTGCGCGAGGCACTGGTGCCTGGCACGCGGGCTCAGCTTCACGACGAGCTACCACACACAGTTTCCCCTGTACCTGAAGCAGTATTTCGCGATCCCACCTGCGATCACGTATCGGCTCATGAAATGGTTCCACGGCGCGGCCGAGGCCACGCTCGCCCCGACGCCGGGCGTCATGCGCGAGCTCCGCAGCCACGGCATCGCGCGCGCCCAGGAATGGTGTCGCGGCGTCGATACGACCCAGTTCAGGCCGCTGCCACCCGCGCTGCCGAACCTGCCGAAGCCGATCTTTCTCTACGCCGGCCGCGTGGCGGTCGAGAAGAACATCGAGGCCTTCCTGCGCTGCGACCTGCCGGGCACGAAGGTGGTCGTGGGTGATGGCCCCGAGCGCAACCGGCTCGAGCGGCGCTGCGGCGGCGTGCACTGGGCCGGCTACCGGTTCGGCGATGACCTCGCCGCTCACTACTCGAGCGCCGATGCGTTCGTCTTTCCCAGCCGCACCGACACGTTCGGGATCGTCATGCTCGAGGCCAACGCGTGCGGCCTGCCGATCGCCGCGTACCCAGTGACCGGGCCGATCGATGTCGTGAAGCCGGGCATCAACGGTGCGCTCGACGAGGACCTGGCTGCCGCTGCGATGCGGGCGCTTGACGTGCCGCGCGCTTCATGCATCGAGCACGCGCGCTCGCTCGACTGGCGGCACTGCGCGCAGGTCGTGCTCGACCATGTCGCGCCGGTGCGGCCGATGATGTGTCCCGTGGTAACGAGTTTGGGTGGAGTGCTCCGCTGATGCTGGTCGCCTCGAACCCCGCCCCGAGTGCCGGACGCGTGCTCTGCCTGACCGCAAGCGTGGGCAGCGGCCACACCCGCGCCGCGCAAGCCGTGGCGGCGTGGGCGGAACAGCTTGCACGGGACGGCGCGATGGCCATCGACTCGATCCGGGTGGAGGACGTGCTCGCCCGCGCGCACCCGCTCTTCCGCTCGATCTACCGCGGTGGCTACCTCGGCATGATCCAGCGCATGCCCACGCTGCTGGGCTGGATGTACGACAGGCTCGATCGACCATGGCACGGTGGAGCCGCGCGCTTTCGTGTGCATCACCCATGCTTGGCCCCGCTGCGCGAGCTGCTCGTGCGCGAGCGACCGGACACGGTCCTGTGCACGCACTTCCTGGCGTCGGAATACCTGGCCCAGCTCCGGACGCGCGGCGAATGGAACGGCCGATTGGTCACGGTCGTCACCGACATCGACGTGCACGGCATGTGGTTCTGCGATCCGTGCGACCATTTCTTCGTCGCTGCCGAGGAGAGTTCGCGCATGCTCGAACTCGGGGGGATCGATCCATCTCGGATCACCGTGACCGGCATCCCCATCGACCCGGTCTTCTCGCGGTCGCTCGATCGCACGGCCTGCCGAGCGGCCCACGGCCTTCCGCAGGACCGCCCGGTGATCCTCTTCGCCTGGGGCGGCGCCGGGACCGGCCCGGTGCGTGATCTCTTCCGTGATCTCCTGCGCATGCAGTCGCCCGCGCACATCGTGGCGATCGCAGGTCGCAACGAATCGGCCCGCCTGGCGCTCGAGGCGATCGCCGCGGAGCACCGTGGTCCGCTGACCTTCAGCGTGCTCGGGTTCACCGACCGCATGCATGAGTTCATGGCCGCGGCGGACCTGCTCGTGGGCAAGCCCGGCGGGCTCTCGAGCAGCGAGGCCCGTGCCATGGGCTTGCCGCTGGTGATCGTGGCGCCGGTCCCTGGACAGGAGGAGCGCAACGCTGCGCATCTTCTTGAGTGGGGATGCGCGATCCGCTGCAACACACCGGGCACGCTCGCCTGGCGCATCGATCGATTGCTGGCTGATCCGACGGCACTGGCCGACATGGCGACGAAGGCACGACGCACGGCGACGCCGATGGCCGGCGCACACATCGCCCGCGCGCTTCCGGCGATCCGTGCCCGCGAGCATGCAGCCGCCACTCGACGCGTAGGCTGACGCGCCTGATGGCGGCGACCGGTCCAGAGCACACCACAGGCGATGCCCGCGCTGCACTCGGCGTGCTCGGGCGCTTTCTCGTGCTCGGTTGCATCGGCTTCGGGGGTCCGACCGCGCATGTGGCGCTCTTCGAACGGGAACTCGTGGTGCGACGACGCTGGCTCGATCCGCGCGCCTTTGCAAGCCTGCTGGCGCTCTCGATCGCGCTGCCCGGGCCCAGCAGCAGCCAGCTGGCCTTTGCGATCGGACACCAGCGCGCGGGGCTCCTGGGTGCACTGGCCGCAGCGGTCGGCTTCACGCTGCCGAGCATGCTCATCATGACGGGTGCCGTGTTCGGGCTCTCGCATGCAGCCGATGCGCGCTCGGCCGGATGGATGCTCGGGCTGCACGCGGCGGCGGCTGGCGTGGTGCTGGTCGCCATCATCGCGATGGCACGGTCGCACGTCATCGGGCCGGGTCGCGGCGCGATCGCTGCCGTGGCCACGATGGCCGCGCTCGCCTGCCACGCGCCATGGCTGCCGATCGCGACCATCGCGGTGGCGGCATGCCTTGGCCTGCTGTTGGCACCCGATGCGCGCCCCGATGACCAAGGGCCGCCGCTGCGATTGCCCTCGCGCGCATCGACGATGACCGCTGGTCTGCTGCTGGCGGTGCTGATCGCCGGCTCGTTCATGCTCGCAGCCATGCCCGACCGTGGCGCGCGGCTCGTCGCGGCGCTCATCCAGGCCGGCTCGCTCGTGATCGGTGGCGGCCATGTGGTGCTGCCCCTGCTCGAGCGCAGCGTGGTCGATGCGGGCCTGCTCGATCAATCCCTCTTCGCCGGCGGCTACGCGCTCACGCAAGCCGTGCCCGGGCCGCTCTTCTCGATCGCCTCGTTCCTCGGCGCCACGCACGGGCTGCCCGGCGGCGCCGCGTCGCTCATCCTGTGGAGCACGACCTGCACGATCGCGCTGATGCTGCCGGGCATGCTCATGCTGCTCGTGGCCATGAGGGGCTGGCACGGCTTGGCGGCCTGGAGCGGTGCAGCGCGTTCGCTCGCGGGGGTCGCCGCAGCGGTCACGGGCCTCCTCGCTGCAGCGTGGCTCGATCCAATCGCCACGAGCCTTGATTGGCGGGGCACCGTGACGATCCCCTGCGTGCTCATCATCGTGGCGGCCGCGCGATGGCGCGTGCCGATTCCCATCGCGATCGGCCTCTGTGCCGGCTGGGGTTGGTTGCTCGGCCCCTGATGCGCACCTACCTTGCGTGCATGCATGTGCAACGCCTCGTCGTGATCGCCGCAGCCATCGCCACCCTGCTGCTGCAGCCGGCCTGCACCGAGGTCAGCGGCACCGGACGCAGCCAGTTCAACATCCTGTCGGTGGATGATGAACTCGATCTTGGTCAGCAGGCCTACGTCGAGGAGCTCGATGCCGCGAAGCAGGCGGGCCATCGCCTCCTCACCGGCGGAGCCGAGCATGACCGCGTGATGAACGTCAGCCGGCGGATCTTCGAAGCCGCCAATCGCATGCATCCGGAGATCGCCCAGCGCTTCAACTGGGAGATGACCGTCATCGACGATCCGGAGACGGTGAATGCATGGGCGCTTCCGGGTGGCAAGAGCGCCGTCTTCACGGGGCTGCTGCCGGTCACCAAGACCGATGCCCAGCTCGCGGTCGTGATCGGCCACGAGGCCGCGCACGCAATCGCACGCCACGGCGGCGAGCGCATGTCGCAGCAGGCGGCGCTCAACGTGCTCATGTCAGCCGGCTTCGAACTCTCCGAAGCCGACGCGGGAACGCAAGAGGTCATCATGAACGCGCTCGGCCTGGGCACGCTGGCCTTCAGCCGCAGCCAGGAGAGCGAGGCCGACCACCTCGGCCTGCTCATCGCCGCCGATGCCGGCTTCGATCCGCGCGAGGCGATCCCACTCTGGCAGAACATGGCCGCCGCCGGTGGCGAGGCCCCGCCGGAATTCCTGAGCACGCACCCGAGCGAGAGCACGCGCATCCAGCGGCTCAATGACCTCATGCCCGAGGCGATGGTGGTCTGGCAGGCTGCCAAGGCCGCGGGGCGATGAACCCGCACTGACCGCGCCGCTGACCGCGCCCCCCGGCGAACGGCAGCGCGCACACGACGCAGGTCAGCCCCGCGATCGCTGCCACGCCACGACATCACGCACGATCGAGCGCACGTCACGCACGGGCTGCGGGCCGAGCAACGCGCGCAGCTTGCCCAGATCGGGCACGCGACGGCGCATGTCCTCGAAGCCCGAACCGAAGGCCTGTTCATAGGGCTCGAGCTCGATCGCGATCGCGTTGCCGGTTTCCTCACGAACCATCGTGGCCAGTTCAACCATGGTGATCTCCCGATCGCTTCCCAAGTTCAGGACCTGCCCGTGCGTGGACGGCGCTGCGAGGATCGCGAGCAGGCTCTGCACGCTGTCGGCCACGTGGTGGAAGCAGCGCGACTGCGTGCCGTCGCCATGCACGCGGATCGGTCGACCTGCGAGCGCTGCCTCGACGAACCGCGGCAGCACCATGCCGTACTCGCCCAGCTGCCGGGGCCCGACCGTGTTGAAGAACCGGATCGCCGTGACCGGCAGCCCGTGCTCGGTCGCATGCGCCAGCGCCAAGAACTCATCGAGCGCCTTGCTGCACGCGTACCCCCAACGGCGCACGCTCGTGCGGCCGATCAGGATGTCATCATCCTCGCGCAGCGAGGTCTGGCTCGACACGCCCGACATCAGCTTCCCGTAGACCTCGCTGGTGCTGGCGATGAGCGTGCGCGCACCGAGCCGCGATGCAGCCTCGAGCACCACTTCCGTGCCACGCACGTTGTTGACGAGCGTCTCGACCGGTCGATCGATGACGAGCTTCACGCCGACGGTGGCGGCAAGGTGCACGATGACCTGCGCGCGCTCGCACGCCCGCGCCACCGCGCCCGGATCCTGCACGCTGCCTTCGATCACCGTCACGGCGGCATGGCCTTCGAGTGCGGCAAGGTTGGCGCGACGCCCGGTCGAGAAGTCATCGAGCACCGTGACCGAATGGCCGCCGGCGACGAGCGCTTCGGCCAGATGGCTGCCGATGAAGCCGGCGCCGCCCGTGATCACATGATGCATGGGGCAAAGCGTAGTGAGCCGGGCGCGGCCTGTCGCGCGTGTGATCCGCGGGGATCAGCACCGGGCCGCCGCGCCGCGACCGCGACGCGAGTTCGATCAGCCCCAGCCCAGGACCGCCACGCCCACCAGCAGCACGCCGGCCACGCCGAGCACGACGATCACGCCCAGCACGCCCCAGGGCGACCAACCCTTGCGCAACGCACGATGCGTCAGGTGATCCGTGCCGCCGATCATCGGGTTCTGCCCGCGGGCCGCGCGGGTCAGGCACACGAAGGCCGTATCCACCATGAAGGGCAACCCGAGCATGGCTGGCAGCACCCACGGCAACCACGGGCGGCGCTGCTCGCACTGGCCTCGATCGAGCTCGATGGCCACCAGTGCCGCCAGCGCACCGAACAGCAGCCCGATCGGCAGCGCCCCTGCATCGCCGAGGAAGATGCGCGCGCGCGGCCGGTTCCAGATCCAGAACGCCGCCATCGCGCCTGCAGCGGCGCCGGCAACCGAGGCCACGCGCGGATCGGCGGTCACCAGCGCGATGCCGACGAAGCCCGGGATGGCCGCCGTCGCGCATGCGCCGTCCATGTTGTCGAGCATGTTGACGCTGTTGCAGAAGACGAGGCTCCACGCCGCCATGACTGCAGCGTCGGATGCCGAGAGCCCGCGCGCATCCGCGAGCAACCAACCCACCGCCGCAGCGCCGAGCACTTGCCAGAGGAGCTTCCACCAGGGCTTGAGGTGCCGCACGTCATCGACGAGCCCGGTCACGGCAAGCACGAGCATGCCCGGCAGCACCGCCGCCGCGAGCGACAGATCCAGTTCGCTCGGTGTCGACGGCACGAGCACGCACGCCAGAAGGAAGGCCGCCAGGACACCCACCCCACCATGCAGCGCCACCGGCTCGCGGTGCCAGCGATCCTCGCGAGGCTTGGCCATCCACCCGTTGGCGAGCGCCACCCGACGCACGATCGCGACCGCCGGAACCCCCACGATGAGCGCGCAGGCAGCATGCACGAGCAAGAAGCCCGGCACGTTGATCGTCGTCGGCTCGACATTCACCTGCATGGCATCGATGCTACGCCGCGCCCGGC
>JAGWXC010000180.1 GCA_018970045.1 Planctomycetota bacterium
CAGGGTGGTCATGGTGTTCGGACCGCCAAAAGAGCGGCGGGGCCATGGTAGCCTTCGGGAATGCACGCGTTGCTCGCCGTCGTCCTTGCCGCCAGCGTCCTTGCGCCCGCCGACACGCTCGTCATGAAGAGCGGCAGCCGGCTCGAGGGCACCATCATCAAGCGCAACGACCGAAAGGTCTGGCTGGACGTCGGCCCCGACGTGCTGGTCTTCGACATGGAGGACGTGGCCGAGGTCAAGCAGGCCGAGGCCGCGGCCGACATGCAGACGGTGCAGGACGAGCTCTACTCGCATGCGAGCAACCCGCCCACGCTCTCGCCCAAGGAGCACGCCAAGCGCATCGGGCCTGCCGTCATCAAGGTGAGCACGCCGGGCGGCCTGGGCAGCGGCGTCATCATCGACAAGAGCGGGTACGCCGTGACCAACGCGCACGTCGTGCAGGGCGAGACGAACCTGCGCGTGACCGTGTGGTTCCCGCAGGCCGACGGCACGCTCAAGCGCACCGAGATCGAGGACGTGGAGCTGATCGCGGTCAACAACCACGTGGATTTGGCGCTCGTCAAGATGAAGCACCCTGACGGCAAGGACTTCGACTTCGCCGCGATCGTCGACAAGGAAAAGTTCGACATCGGCCAGCCGGTCTTCGCGATCGGCAATCCGCTCGGGCTCGAGCGCACGCTCACGCAGGGCGTGATCAGCACCACGCAGCGCAACTTCGACGGCCTGACCTACATCCAGACCGACACGCCGATCAACCCGGGCAACTCGGGCGGTCCGCTTTTCAACACCAAGGGCGAGGTCATCGGGATCACCAACATGGGGATCCGCGGCGGCGAGGCGCTTGGCTTCGCGATCCCGGCCCGCTACGTGAAGGACTTCATCCGCAACCGCGAAGCCTTCGGCTACGACAAGAACAACCCCAACTCGGGGCACAACTACCACCAGCCCCCGGCGCGGACCTCGTTCACGCCGCCGCCGCAGCTGGATGACCGCACCGATTCGCGGTGAACCCCACGCTTGGGGCGAACCGCGCCCAGGCGACCTACGCACCAACGATCCACCTTCCACGATCCACCCGCCACGAACCACACTCGGAGACCATCATGCTCTCGACCTTCATCCTGACCGCATCCATCGCCGCCGCCGCTGACCTCCCGCCCATCGAGGCGATCGCCCCCCAGGGCACGTTCCTGGCGGTGAGCGCCAAGGATCTGCACGCCTCGTGGCAGGCGATCCGGGCCGGCCAGCTCGGCAAGCTCTACGACGACCCCAAGCTCAAGGACCTGATCGGCGATGACTCGAAGGAACTCGAGAAGGCGCTGGATGAGGCGGCCAAGGACCTGGGCATCGAGCGCAAGGACATGGTGCTGCCGGGCCGTATGGGCGTGGCGGTCTTCGGTGAGCGCGATGAAGAGCTCGACGCCATGACGATGGCGTTCATCGTGGTCGCCGACTTCGACGATCGCGCTGACAGCGGCGCGCGCATGCTGATGGCCTCCTTCGAGAAGGGCGCCAAGGAAGCCGACGTCAAGATCGAGAAGGCTGAACTCGACGGCAAGGAAGTCTGGGTCATCCCGATGGGCAAGGACGAGGCCGAGGACGTGGGCGCCGACGATGAGTTCGACGGCATGGGCATGGACATGGGCGCCTTCGGTTCCGGTCCCGACACCATGTACTTCATGCGCGACGGCGAGCACATGCTGCTCGCGAGCAGCATGGCGAGCCTCGAGGAAGCGCTGCTCGGCACGCAGGGCAAGGGCAAGGGCAAGACCCTCGGCTCGAGCGACGACTGGCGCGGCAACGCTGCACTGCTGGGCTCGAACGACGTGAGCGTGACGCTGCTCACCGGTCCGCTGCAGGACATGCTTGGGCCGATGATGATGGGTCCGATGGCCATGGTGCAGCCGGCGATCTCGTCGCTCTTTGGCGACATCCGAACGTGGTCGCTGGGCTTCGACCTGCAGCCGAAGGACGGCATCGTCGAGATGTCGGGCGCCGCGTTCATCCCGGGCAAGAAGGATGGCCTGGTGTCGCTCCTGGCCAAGGGCCAGCCGATCGGCGCGCCGCCGAAGCTCCTGGGCAACGAGTGCGTGTCGTACTCGTGCGCGAACGTCGGCTTTGCCGACCTGTGGAAGACGGTCGAGGCTGCGGTCGCGAGCCTGCCCGAGATGCAGGCCGAGCAGCTCGCACCGACGTTGACCGCGTATGAGCCGATCATGACCAAGGCGCTCGCCGTGATGGGTCCGAGCATCCACGGCGTGCAGTGGGCCGATGCGAACGCCGAGACCGGCATGGGCGGCGTCACGGCGATCGCGTGCAGCGATGAGAAGGCTGGCATGCCGATGCTGCAGATGTTCGCGCCGTCGGTCGGCCTGATGCCGCGTGACTTCCAGGGCGCCACGATCTTCAGCGGCGACCTCGTGCCGTTCGCCGTCGGACTTGGTTCGGGTCAGATGTTGATGGGCGAATCGTCGGGCGTGGAGCAGGCGCTGCGCGCAGCTGGCGACAAGGACACCAAGGGCATCGCGGAACTGCCGATCTACAAGCGTTGTGCGGGCGTGGTCGCCAAGGGTGGCGTGTCGGCGTGGGGGTTCACGGACACGGCCGCGCAGCTCGAAGCGCAGAAGTCAGCCTTCGAGCGGCTCGGTGCCATGCAGGACGGCATGGACGGCTTCGTCGACGATGCCGGCAATCCGATCGATGACATCGTCACCGACGAGGCGATGAAGAACGTGCAGGAGATGATGGGCAAGTTCGACGCCGAACTGATGAAGAAGTACCTCGGGCCATCGGTGTGGTGGATCACGCCGGCCGACAAGGGCTTCTCGTTCCGCGCCCGACTCCTGATGCCGTAATGGCGGTAGAGCGCGCGGCGTCGCGCCGCGTGGTCGTGCTGCCGACTGGCGTGACCGCTCAGGTCCGCGCGAAGAAGGCTTGGAGCGCCTCGCGGGAAGCCGTGCCCTCTACGCCCACGTTCGCGTGATCGATGCCCGGCTCGATGAGGGTCTCGTGCGGTGCGGCCGCTCGGCGCACGTCGCTGGGCGTGGTGACGGCATCGAGTTCGCCGCCCAGCGCGAGCACGGGGCACTGCACGCGAGCCAGCGTGCGATGAAGGGGTTCCTCGCCGCGAGCCAGCCACCAGGCGGCGGTGGCGGCGAAGGGGCCTGCGGGCAGCCCGCGCACACGCAGCCGATTGGCCATCGGCACGATCAACGAGTCGTATGGAGCCATGAGCACCAGGCGCCGCGCGGGCGTGCCGCGCGCTGCCCGGAGCGCAGCGAGCCGGGTCGCCACCATCGCGCCCATCGAGTGGCCCACGAGGGTGAGGCCACCAGCTGGGTCGCGTGATGCGGGCGCGCTGGCGACGCTCGCGAGCACTTGATCCAGATCGAGATGATCGCTGTGGCCAATGCTCGTGGTGCCCGGTGCCTCGCCGTGCCCGCGGAGATCCGGCAGCATGATCGACGCTGCGTGCTCCAGGAGCCACGGCAGCCGGCGCAGGGAATCCCAGCGCGATCGCCCCCAGCCGTGGATGACGAGCATGGTGCCAGCGCCTTGACCCTCGACCAGCCACCAAGGCAGGACGATCGAACGTGCCGAGGGCGGCGTGGCGCGCGTGGGGGAAGTCGCGTGCGCGGGGGAAGTGGGATGCGCGGCCCGAGCGTGACCCATCGTGTGCAGCGCGGAACTGCCTTCGCGCCACGTGCGTACGCCCGGGACCTCGGCGGGGCTCGCCGCGCTGTGGTGCGCAAGCGCCCAGGCGTAGGTCGCTCGACGCGGCCGCTTGGCCTCGCGCGCGATCGCCACGGTGTACGTGGTCGTGATGGCTCCGGCGGCGACCGCAGCGAGCGGGACCAACGGGATCATGATCGGCATGCCGCGACGATGCGGTCGCGCATGGACGAGGCGTTGGTCGCGGTGCGCTCGCACCAGGCTGACCAGGTCGACTGGGCCTCGGGCGCGTGCAGCGGCAGGTTCGCGCGCACGTTCCAGATCGCGCCATGCACGGCGAGCGCGGCGAACTCGGCCGCGATGGCCAGATCGCTGCGGATGATCGTGCTGGTCCGGCCCGGCATGCGATCGAGCATGGCCAGCACGGCGAGCGCGAGATCACCGATGGCTGCGGGCGCGCTGGTGGCCGCTTCGACCGCGGGCATCCAGCGCGGCTCGACCAGGCGCTCCGCAGGGGTGAGCGACCACAGCGCGTTGAGTTCGGCATAGGCCGCGGCATCAAGGTCCGCCAGCGCCAGCGCCTCGGTGCGTGCGTGGTCCAGGTGCACGAGCATCGCCGCGTTGTCGTGCTCCCACTGGGCGAACTTCGCCTTGCCCAGGGTGTAGTGCAGGACCATCGCACCGAGCGCGGCGCCGTGGGCGAGCGCGACCGCGGACGCGGCGCCGCCGCCCGGCACCGGCTGCTTGGCAGCCAGGTCGTGCAGGTAGTTACCGAGCGTGAGCGAAGCCAGCGGTGCGCGCGATGTCGTCACGATCGAACCTCGGCGCCTACACCGCTCTGCAGCGCACCGATCACGCGTGCGACCTGCGGGTCGGCATCCTCGCGGCGCAGCGTGCCGGCAGCACTGCGGAAGGTGAGCCGCATGGTCACGCTCTTGCGCCCCTCGCCGACCTGCTTGCCGCGGTAGGT
>JAGWXC010000181.1 GCA_018970045.1 Planctomycetota bacterium
CGCTCGTGGACTGGGTTGTGGATGACGGTGGCTGCCTCGGCGATTATTGGCCGAGGAACACTTCGTACTGGTCGAACTTCACGCCCTTCAAGTCCACGCCTTCGCTGCCCGACACGCCGCGCAGGGTCCACATGTTGTCCAAGCGACCTTCGGGGCCGACGTTGATGAAGGGAAGCGGCTTCCACACGACCGCGCCGTCGCTGAACAGCACGTTCTGCCCGTCGCCGCCGTGGTTGGGGCTGGCAGACTTGATGCCAACCTTGGGCGAAAGCAGGATCGGGTTGGCATCGGCAGCGAGCGGCGACAGCACCAGCGTGGTGATGCGCACGTGCGAGGCGTGCAGCGGCACACGGAACGACAGTTGGCGCGCGCCCGCGCAGTGCAGGCAACCCGGGCGGCAATAGCCCTTGTCGGCGAGCACGCGGATCGCTTGGGCGTTGTCGGCGGGCATGGAGGTGGGCAGGTCGCCCGAGGGGCCCGCGGTGAGCATGGAGCCCAGGCCAGCAGCCATGGGCAGATTGCCCTTGCTGTCGGTGCTGTAGGCGGTGAACGCCGAGCCGAGCTCACGGAAGCCATTGGCGCAGAGCACGCGCGAACTCGTGCTGCGAACCTGGTTCGCCATGGGCACGGCCACGCCAACCAAGAGCAGCAGGCACGCTGCCACGCTGATGAAGTCGGGAATCCGCCAGCGCGATCGCGCGATGGGGGCATCGGTCAGCGACATGCGCTCGCCGCGTTCGGCATCGGCGCGCTCGACCGAGAGCAGCGTGGCATCGATCAGGGCATCATCGGGTGCGGGCGTGGGGTAGCGGTCGAGCAAGGTGCCGATGCGGGCGAGCGCGCGCAAGGCATCGGCATCCTGTGATGAGGCGGGCGTGACCTTGCATGGATCCCAACCCGCGTGCACGAGCTGGTCAACGATGTGCGCATCGCGCGGGTCGAGGTTCGGTTCGTGCTGGCTCATGCTGCATCCTGTCCGGCTTGGGTGCGCTTCCAGGCATCGGCAAAGGCAGCCACGGCCGCGTGCAAGCGGCTCTTGACGGTCCCAAGCGGAATGCCCAACGACTCGGCGATTTGTTGGTACGGCATCTTGTGGAAATACCCAAGCAGAAGGATTTCACGAAGGTGGGCGGGAAGTCCGTCCACCACGGTCTTGACCATCTGGGCTTCGTCGTGCGAACCCATGGGGTCGCTCGGCGACTCATCGTTGCGTGAGATCGTGTCGGCCAGTGCGACCTGACCATCGGTGCCGCGCATGGGGGCATCGATCGAGGTCATGGCATGGCGCTTGCGGCGGCGAAGGTGATCGCGCGCCTTGTTGGCCGCGACCGTGAAGAGCCACGGCTTGAAGGATCGCTCCTGGTCGAAGGTGCTGCCCGACAGGTGCACCTGCACCCACGTGTCCTGGAAGACATCGTCGGCCGCCGACGCCGAGCCCATGAACATGGTGAGGAAGCGGTGGAGCTCGACGCGGTAGCGCTCGAGCAACTCGCGGAACGCGCCATCACGACCGTCAAGGTGCGCCTTGAGCAGCGCTTCATCGGTCTGTGACTCCCAGGCCTCCATGGGGAGCGGCATGCTAGTGGAACGATCCAAACCGTTCGCGCATTGCGTGCCAGGGTTCCGTGCTGCGTTTTGGTCGGATGTGCCCTTGCGGGATCGTTTCGCGCCGCTCGATGGGGCGCCAGCCTGAGGCTGCCCAGCCTGGCCACCGCGCGGCGAGATCGGCAGGCCGCCACCGCCCAGAAGCCCAGCAAGATCCAACCCCGCGCCGAATCCGCCGACGGCGCCGAAGCCGGCCGTGGCGGGGGAGAGCAGGGATGGAACGATCATGGCGCCCACGATGGGTCGCTACGATCCCGGACCCCGTCCGGTTCGGACGCTGGAACAGGAGTTGAGCCAAAAATGGCAGTGCCGATCTCGCAGATGTGGACCGTGGCGACCTATGTGCTGGGCCAGCGGCTCCGTGGGCGAAAGCAGTACCCCCTGGTCCTCATGCTGGAGCCGCTCTTTCGTTGCAACCTGGCCTGCGCCGGCTGCGGCAAGATCCAGTACCCGGCCCACATCCTCAAGCGGGACCTGTCGGTCGAGGAGTGCCTGAAGGCCGTCGATGAGTGCGGCGCCCCCATGGTCAGCATCCCCGGCGGCGAGCCGCTCCTGCACCCACAGATCGCCGAGCTCGTGCGCGAGCTCGTCAAGCGCGGCAAGTACATCTACCTCTGCACGAACGCGCTCCTCCTGAAGGAAAAGCTCGAGGCCGGCTGGTTCACCCCGAGCAAGTACCTGACCTTCAGCGTGCACATGGACGGCCAGGAGGAGAACCACGACTTCGCCGTCTGCCGCGAGGGCACCTACCAGAAGGCGATTGCGGGCATTCGCTTGGCGGTCGAGCGCGGCTTCCGCGTCACCACCAACACCACGCTCTTCGACGGCGCCGACCCCAACAGCGTGCGCGCGTTCTTCGACGAGATGATGGACCTGGGCGTCGAGGGCATGATGGTGAGCCCGGGCTACGCCTACGACAAGGCACCCGACCAGACGGGCTTCCTCAAGCGCAAGAACACACACGAGCTCTTCGAGATGATCCTCTCGAACCGCAAGGACGGTCGCCGTCGCTGGCGCTTCAACCAGAGCGCGCTGTTCCTTGAGTTCCTCATGGGCAAGCGCGACTTCGAGTGCACGCCGTGGGGCAACCCCACCTACAACATCTTCGGCTGGCAGAAGCCCTGCTACCTGCTGCAAGAGGGCTATGTCGACACCTTTGAAGAGTTGATGCGCGATACGCAGTGGGAGCGCTACGGCCGCGCGAGCGGCAACCCCAAGTGCCAGAACTGCATGGTGCACTGCGGCTACGAGCCCAGCGCCGTCGACTACACGTTCTCCGGCTTCCCCGGCCTGTGGGCGACCGTGAAGGCCATGGTCTTCAGCACCTACGCGAACCCGCGCGCCAAGCGCCGGCTCGAGGAGGAGAAGTCGAAGCCCCACGGCCCGATGCAGCACCTGGTGCAGCTTGGGCTCGCGAAGGATCTGGAGCAGCGCGGCGCGGCGTGAGCACGCGCGGGGGCTCGTCCTCCCGCGACCTCGGGTTCCGGCAGCGCGGACGCGCGCAGCGGCACTGGCGCTCGTCCTCCCGCGACCTCGGGATCCGGCTGCGCGGACGCGCGCGCTGCACCCGGCTCCGCGCGCGCTCCTCCTGCGTCGCTCGGCGGGGCTGGCACCCGCCTCCGATGGTCGCACACCGTGCCGCCTTCGCGACTCCGCAGGCCGCGCAGCTCGGAACCGCTCGGTCGCTCCGGACGAGCGCCTAGATTCGTGAACCTGCCTGAGTCGCTCCGGACGAGCGCCGGGATTCGTGAACCTGCCTGAGTCGCTCCGGACGAGCGCCGAGTTTTGTCCACGGGGCGTGGTTCGTGCGTTGGGCGGTTGGATGGTGTTTGCGCGGCGAGTCGGTGGAGGTATGGTTGAGATTCCAGGAGACCTCATCATGCTGACCGGGACGATTCGAGCCGTTCGATGCGCGTTCGCCATGCTGTGCGCGCTGGCCGCCCTTGCCCCGACTGCACCCGGCCACGCGCAGTGCGCTGGCGACATCAACAGTGACGGCAAGGTCGATGGTGGCGACCTCGCGGTGGTCCTGTCGAACTGGGGGTTCTGCCCGCCCACGGTGACCTCGGTCACGCCGATGCAGGGGAGCTCGCTCGGCGGCACGGTGCTCACGATCAATGGTGCCGGGTTCGGTGGCACGGTCTCGGTGACGGTCGGTGGTGTGCCGTGCACCGGTGTGCAGGTGCTGACCCCCACGCAGGTGCGTGCGACCACGCCGCCGGGCGCGGTCGGCCAAGCCCCAATCGCCGTGACGGCCGTGGGCGGCACGAGCCTGTCGCCGCAGCCCTTCACGTATGTCGAGCAGCAGATCCAGTCGATCGTGCCGAGCAGTGGGCCGTACATCGGGGGAACCGCGATCACGATCACGGGTCAGTACCTGGCTGGCACGACGAGCGTGACCATCGGCGGCGTGCCCTGCACCAATGTGGTCAACGTGAGCAGCACGCAGGTCACCGCGGTCACCCCGGCAGGTTCGGTTGGCGCGGTCGATGTGGTCCTGACTGGCGCCAAGGGTTCAGTGACGGTGGCGGGGGGGTTCACCTACTTCGGCGTCGTCGTTCCCTCGTGGGCCACGCTGCTTGAGCCGCAGCCCGATCCGGCTGTAGTGACGGATGCCACGCTGCGCGCGGCAATCACCGCCACTGGCTTGGCCTGGCGCGTGAAGGACACGGCTACGCAGATCGAGTTCGTGCTGATCCCGCCTGGGACATTCCAGATGGGGTGCATCGCGTCGGAGCAGTATGGATGCAATTCCAACGAGAGCCCCGTCCACACGGTCACGCTGACCAACGCGTTCTACATGGGACGCTACGAAGTCACGCAGGCGCAGTGGCAGGCGCGGATGGGGTCGAACCCGAGCTACTTCCAGAGTGCCAGCACGCAGGTGCCTGCCGCGCAAGTCCCCAACCGACCGGTGGAGCGGGTGAGTTGGTACATGATCCAAGGCTTCCTGACCCAAACCGGCATGCGCCTGCCGACGGAAGCGGAATGGGAGTACGCGTACCGAGCGGGCACGACGACGGCGTTCCA
>JAGWXC010000008.1 GCA_018970045.1 Planctomycetota bacterium
GGACGCTTGGCGATTCCCCAACGGTCAGCGCAAAAACAACAGGTGGGCTTCCAGCTGGAAGCCCACCCTGATGTTCCATGTCCTTGGGTGCTGTCCCGGGCTCAGCGGCGGCGGCGCGCTGCGGCGCCGAGTCCGGCCAAGCCAAGCAGTGCCAGGCTGCCGGGTGCCGGCACCACGGTGAAGTAAAGGTTGTCCACGGTGGCGTACACCGAGCCCGCGCCCGTCGCCGTCGTCTGGATCGACATGCTCGCGATCGCAGCGCCCGTCGAGTAGAAGCCGACGAAGTCCGTCGAGGTGGTCGCGTAGTTCACGTACGAGCTGCCATCGGCGAGCGTGACCTGGATGATGCACGGCACGACGTTGAAGCTGAAGTCAGTGCCGAAGATGTTGCCGCCCACGCCCTGTACACCCGGGCTGAAGGAGAAGTCGAGCTGCACGGGGTTGTTCGTGCTGAAGAGGCCGCCCTGAGCGTAGATGCCGCCGGTGGCCGAGCCGGTCCAGTTGATGCCGCTCACCGATCCGCTGTACGAGCCGGCGTAGAACCCGTCGGCCACGCCATTGAAGGTCTCGGTGGCGACCTGCCAGCCGCTTCCGGTGACGAACTGGTTCCAGAGGGTCTGGTTGCCGAAGGTGATGAACGCCGCTTGCGCCGACGAGACGATCGTGGTGCACGCCACGATGCCGAGCAGAGAGGTCAACTTGTTCATGAGGGACTCCGAGGACAGGGGACTGGAATCCAGCTCAACAACACAGCCGGGGAACGTTCCCTTGTCCACCCCTCGTTGCAGCGCATGACCTCGCTGCGATCCCTTGTTCCGTTCCGCTCACGCTCGCGACACGACCTGCGGCAGGCGAAGGATAAGCCGTCGGCCGATGGATCGATAGTCCGCCGTCGCGAAAATCCCGGGTTTCACCGCGTCTGAACCAGTCGGGCCACCGAGGCGCTGCCCGTCACGGCCCGCTGCCACGGGGGTGGCGATCGGCGGACGCAAGTGCCTTCAGAGAATGGACTTACTCGCTGATCACCCGCAAGGCGATCAGATCCTGGACATCGACAAGGCCGACAGGCCGACCGTGGGCATCCACCACAGGGATCTCGTCGATGCGGCGCTCCCGGACCAGCCGAACCGCATCGCGGACCAACGAGTCGATGGGCAGGGAGCGAGGGCTTCTGGTCATGACGGAACCAACGGGCAGTTCGAGCGTGGCTGCTCCGCGCTCATGGAGCAGTCGTCGCAGATCGCCATCGGTAAAGATTCCCGCAAGCGCGCCGCTGCCATCGACGACGAGCACCGCGCCCGCGCGTCGGCCATTCGTGCCCTGCGCAAGCGACGCGCCGACCGTGGTCACTTCGTCCACGCACAGCAGGTTCTCGCCAACCTTGAATCGCAGGACCTCGGCGACGGGCCGCAGCCCTGCGCCGAGCATGCCGCCGGGGTGATGCTTGTGGAAGTCATCGGCGGTGAAGTTGCGGCGACGGGACAGCGCAAGAGCCAGCGCATCACCTACGGCCAGCATCGCGGTCGTGCTCGCCGTCGGCGCCAGATCGTGCGGGCAGGCCTCGGAGAGATCGCCCAACTCGATGTGCGCGTCGCAGAGTTGACCCAGGCTGCTGTCGTCGGACTTGGAAATGCCCACGAGCCGGATGCCGTCGGCCTTCAGGATGAGCGCCAGATCGACGACCTCGGCCGTCTCGCCGCTGAAGGAGAGCAGCATGACGACATCGCCGGGCCGGATCCTGCCGAGATCGCCGTGGACCGCCTCGGAGGGGTGCACCACGTGGGAGGGCTGGCCGAGGCTGCTCAGCGTGGCCGCGATCTTGGCGCCGATCAGGCCGCTCTTGCCCATGCCGCTGACGACCACATGGCCACGGCACGCTTCGAGCAGGTCGAGCGCTGCGCTCCAGCTGGAGCGCTCGTTGCCGAGTGCCGCTGCACGCAGCGACTCGAGCGCCTGCACCTCGGCGGCGAGCGCGCTGGCAATGAAATCCGCTTCGTCCATCCCTGGCATGCGGGGCAGGGTACCTCGCGCCTTCGTTGCCGGGCGTTCCTGCGCTACTCTCCGGGCCATGCCTCTTCAGGACGATTACGAGGTCCGGCTGGACGCCTTCCAAGGTCCCATGGACCTGCTGCTCTACCTGATCCGCCGCGCCGAGGTGGACATCAATGACATTCCCGTCGCGCAGATCGCCAACCAGTACTTCGCGTTCCTGCGCCAGCTGAGCCAGGTCGACATCGACCTGGCGGGCGAGTTCCTCGTCATGGCCGCGACGCTGGTGGAGATCAAAAGCCGCACGCTCGCCCCGCGCGAAATGAAGGACGGCGAGGATGCAGCGGCCGAGGGCCTGGACCCGACCGATCCGCGCTTCGAACTCGTGCAGCAGCTCGTGGCCTATCAACGGTTCCGCACCGCTGCCGACACGCTGGACCGCCTGCGCCGCGACTTCGCCAAGCGTCACGCGATCGGTGGCGTGGGGGCAGGCGCCGAACCGCAGGGCGCTGACGAATCGATCGAGCTCGAGGATGCGCACATCCTCGATCTCTTCGGCGCCTTCGAGCGCATCATGCAGTCGGTGGACGTGTCGCGGTTGGGCGACCACAAGGTCGAGTACGACGACACGCCGATCGGCCTGCACCAGGATGACATCGTCGATCGCCTCGAACGCTCCGGCACCCGCACGCTGACGCTGCAGGAGATCTTCCGTGGCCGTTCCCGCGGCGAGGCGATCGGGCTCTTCCTCGCGCTGCTCGAACTCGCCCGCAACCAGCGCGTGAGCGTGAGGCAGGAGCGCGCTGACGACGAGATCGAGATCGAACTCGCGGCCGCCTCCGAGACCACGGCTCCCACACAGGCCTGACGGCGCGGGGCTTCAGCGCGCCGGCTGGCGCGCGAGGATCGCAGCCACGGCGTCCTGCAGATCCTTGGCCTTGCCGACCTGGTTGTCCTTGAGGTCGTTGCAGAGCACGCTCATGGCGAAGCGACGCCCATTCGTGCAGACCACGTACCCCGAGAGGCAGCTCGTGCCGGCGATGTAGCCGGTCTTGCACCAGACCTTCGCGAGCGAGTCAGGGACCTGGTCCATGCGCTTCTTGAGGGTGCCGCTGCTGCCGCCCTCGGCGAAACTCTGCAGGTACGCGTTGAAATCGGGCAGCATGCGCGGCATCGCGAGCAGCCACCGCGCCATGCCCATCGCCGTGACGCGGTTGTCCTTGCTCATCCCGCTGCCGTCTCGGATCGCGAAGGACTCGACGTCGTTCCCGATCGCAGCCCGCAGCGTCGTGCGCATCAGGTCCTGGCCGTCGGCCCAGGAGCCCGGGCGACCGGTGGACTTGGCGGCGGCGCGCTTGAGCAGCGCCTCGGCGTACAGGTTCTCGCTGTCGGTGTTGGCGCGTGCGACCACGCTGGCCAGCGGCGTGCTCAGCGTGGGGCCGACCGCGGTACCGGTCGCCGCAGCATCTCCCGCGCTGGCGAGGCGCACCGATCCGACATCGATGCCGTTGGTGCGCAAGCGCGACGCGAGCAGGTTGCCGAGGAAGAGCGGGGGATCCTGCATCGTGACGATGTAGGGGCCATCGGCCTTCGCCAGGTTGCCCTTGATGGCGTACGCATCGGTGCCCTGTGCCCGCGCTATGCCGGCGGACTGCTTGGCGCCCTTGCCCTGCCTGGCGGTGGCGTCGTTCACGACCGTGAGCCACGGAGCCGCCGGCTGCGTTCGCCACGCCACCTTGCCATCCTTCGGGCTGAGCCAGAACCGCAGCGAGTTGAAGTGGAAGTTGATGCCCCAGCAGGCGACGCAGTAGGTCGCATCGAGCTGGTCACGTGGCCAGTCGGGATGCGCGCCCTCGCGGGCGAAGATGCGGTCGTCGACCACGATCTCGCGGATGCGCGGCATCCGCAGGCGCTCGACCGCACGCGCCCACTGGTCGACGAGCTGTTCCGGCGTGAGGCCCGTGTGCATCGCGCCTTGGGCATCCTTCCAGACGGTGCCCGACAGGAGTTCGGGATCACCGAGCGATGGATCGCCGTCACCGACGATCGTCAGGCGGTCGCCCTGCAGCAGGAGCTTGGTCCCGAAGGCAAAGCCATCGCCGAGCACCATCATGGCCAGGCCGGTGGTGATCGCCTTCTGGTTGCTGGCCGGGCGCATCGGGCGCGAGCCGCCCAGGTCGACGATCACCGCATCGCGATCGAGATCGCCCACGACGGCCGTGACGTTTGACGCGAGCCCGCTCTTGGCGATCGCGGCGCGGATCTGCTCGGTGATCGCCGCATCGATGGAGATCGTGGCCGCAGCGGCTGACTGCGTCTTGGTGGCGACGGTGGGGGATTGCGACGCTGCAGGCGCGCGCGCGCTGGCACGATGGCTGGCCGACACGAGCAGGGCCGCGGAGGCGCCGGTCAGCGCCACGACCGCGACCGTCGCCCATCCGTGGCGAAGGTCGAACTTCATGGCCGCGGAGTGTACGGAGCCGCAGCGCAAAAGCGAGACGAGGCGCCCCGAAGGACGCCTCGTCATGGCTCCGATGATCATCGGAGCGTTCAGGGCGGGACGGCCCAGCTCAACTGCCGCCGACGACCATGCGACGGAAGCCCGTCAGCGTGGTGCCCGCGGGCAGCAAATCCTTGATCTTCTTCTTCTCGTCGAAGACGAATGCCTGGCCGAGGAGGGTGACTTCCTCGAACCACTTGCGCATCTTGCCTTCGGCCATCTTCTCGGCGATCTGGGCCGGCTTGCCGCTGGCGGTCGCTTCGGCGGTCGCCTCGGCGCGCTTCTGCGCAAGCTGGTCGGCCGGGAGGCCGGTCTCATCGATGGCCTGCGGGGTCACGGGCGAGGCCACGATGTGCTGGCAGATCGCCGCACCGGTCTCGGGATCGAGGGTGCCGGTGAACTCGAGGATCGCGCCCTGCTTGTGGTCGTGGTGCAGGTAGGAGGCGTAGGACTTGCCAGCCATCACCTCGCCACGGGCGAACTGGACGTTTTCCCCGGTCTTGAGGCGAACGTCATCCACGCGCGTCGTGATGGCGGCGGTGGCGGTGACGGCGCCCGCTGCGGCCTCGAGGGCCATCTTGGCGACGTCGGCCGCCATGGCGCGGAACTCCGCGTTCTTGGCGGTGAAGTCGGTCTCGCTGCGGATCTCGACGATGGCAATCTTGCCGGCGCCAGCGGCGATGGCGAGGCAGCCTTCACCGGCCGGACGGTCGGTGCGGCCGTCCATCTTGTCCTTCATGCGCTCGCGCAGGAGCTTCTCGGCGGCATCGAAGTCGCCGTTGGCCTCGACGAGGGCGTCCTTGCAGGCGCCCATGCCGAGTCCGGTCTTCTGGCGCAGCTTCATCACGGTCTTGGGATCGATTGCGGCGGTGCTCATGGTGGTGCTCCGTTGGTGTGATGGTGCGGGGGTTCAGGCGCCGGCGGCGGGGCTGGCGGCTGCGCCCTGGCCGTCGTCCATGCGGAAGCGGCTGCGGGCGCTGCGGCGGCGGGGGGCCTGGGCATCGCCTTCGCCGGCGGGCGCATCGGCATCGTTCGAGGCCGGGGCCGACGTGCGGTTGCCCTTGCCTTCGGTGGCGGCGGCGCAGAGTTCGCGCACGACGATGTCGATCGAGCGCATGCTGTCGTCGTTGCCCGGGATCGGGATGTCGGCCATGTCGGGATTGCCATCGGTGTCGATGAGGCAGATCGTCGGGATGCCGAGGTTCTTGGCTTCGTTCAGCGCGTTCATCTCGCGCTGCGTGTCGATCACGACGAGCGCGCCGGGCAGGCGGGTCATCGAGCGGAGGCCGTTGAGGTTGCGGTAGATCTTCTTGTGCTCGCGGGCGAGCTGCGCTTCCATCTTCTTCGAGTAGTTCTTGATCTCGCCGGTCTCGACGAGGCGCTCGAGCTCCTCAAGGCGCTTCAGGCGCTCACGCACGGTGCGGAAGTTGGTGAGCGTGCCGCCGAGCCAGCGCTCGGTCACGTAGGGCATGCCCGATGCGCCGCAGTGGGTCTCGACGGCCGCGCGAGCCTGGCGCTTGGTGCCGACGAAGACGACGTCCTTGTTCTCCGACACGCACTTCGCGATGAACTTCTTCGCGAGCAGGATCCCCTTGATGGTCTCCTTGATGTCGATGATGTGGATCTGGTTCTTGGTCCCGTGGATGAACGGGCCCATCTTCGGGTTCCAGTTGCTGCGGCGCTGGCCGAAGTGGATGCCTGCTTCGATGAGTTCGTTGACGAGCGATGACATGGTCGTTTCCTTTCGAACAGCGACACCGACGGCCTGGCGCGATGGTCGCCCTGCCGCCATGAGGGCGCTTCAGGGTCGGGCGGGATGCCCTTCGGACGGTGAGTTCGCCGCGCGCCCATCGTGCACGCCGCGCTGCCGCGCGCAGGGGAGGACGCGTGTCCTCCGGCCGCTCGGGGCAGACGGGCAAGGCTACTGGGACCGATGCGTGGCGGCAAGCATGGCAGCGGGGGATTATCGCTGCAGTGGCCGATAGGATCCGCCGCCATGCTCGATCGATGCTTCAAGGCCTACGACGTCCGCGCGACCTATCCGGAGCCGCTGAATGAGGAGGGGGCCTGGTCGATGGGCTACGCGACGGCGCGGTTCCTCTCCGACCGTGCGCAGGAGCAGGGTCTCGACAGTCCGGGCATGCGCCACATCGTGGTCGGCCGCGACATGCGGCGCAGCAGCCCATCGCTGGCTCGTGCGCTGATGGACGGCATGCTCGACTTCGGTGCCAACGTGATCGACATCGGTCTCGTCGATACGCCCGCGGTGTACTTCGCGATCAATCACTTCGGAGCCGCGGGCGGCGTGCAGGTCACGGCGAGCCACAATCCCGCGCAGTACAACGGCTTCAAGGTGAGCCAGGTCAAGGCGCGTCCGGTGGGGCAGGGCACCGGCCTGGAACGAATCAGGCAGCACGCTGCAGGCGCAACACGCTCCACCGCCGAGCGCGAGGGCGGCATGCATGCCGAGCGCGACATCTGGCAGGCGTATCGCTCGCACCTGCTGCGGCTGCTCGATCCCTGCTACCAGGACGGTTCGCGCAAGGTCCGCATCGCGATCGATGCGAGCAACGGCATGGCCGGCGTGGCGGTGCCGAAGATCTTCTCCGGCCTGCCGGGCCTCGAGATCGAGGCGATCAACTTCGACACCTCACGCGGCGAGTTCGTGCACGAGCCTAATCCGCTGGTCGAGGCCAACCTCGCGCAGGTGCGCGAGGCGGTCGTGCGGGGCAAGGCGGATTTCGGCGTCTGCTTCGACGGCGATGCCGACCGATGCATGGTGATCGACGAACAAGGCACGCCGATCGGCTGCGATCTCATGCTGGCCGCGATGGTCGGTCGTGCGCTGAAGCCCAATCCCGGTGCCGCGGTGGTCTACGACCTGCGCTCGTCGCGCAGCGTTCCCGAGGCGATCCGTGAGGCGGGCGGCGAGCCCATCGAGAGCCGCGTCGGGCACGTCTTCATGAAGGCCGCGCTCGCGCAGACGGCCGCGCCGATCGGCGGCGAGCTCAGCGGGCACTTCTACTTCGCCGACCTCTGGAACACCGACAGCGGGGTCCGTGCGTTCATCGAGGTGCTCAACCTGCTTGCCTCGAACGGCCGCACGCTCTCGGCCTCCGTGGCGCCCTTCCGGCGATACGCGCAGTCGGGCGAGATCAACTTCGAGAACGCCGACACCGCGGGCACGCTCGAACGTCTCAAGGTTCGCTATGCGACGGCGTCCATGAAGGAGCTCGATGGACTTTCGCTCGACACAGGCGCGTGGTGGGCGAACATCCGCCGGTCGAATACCGAGCCGCTCCTGCGGCTGAACCTCGAGGCACGCGACGCGGCGGCCGTCGGCGCCGCGCTCGCGGAACTTGAGCCGATGCTGGGCCATCGCGTGGATCACTGATGGAACGCGCGGCCTGGCTCAGGTCGTTCGGACTCGCGCGCGACCCCTTCGACGCTCCGGACGCGCGCCGCGACGAGGTGCTTGCGTTGGAGCCGATGGGCATGCTGCACGTGCGCTATGCGGAGGTGCACGGCGCGACCGAGGTGCCGCACTCCTGCCTGATCGAGGGCGTGCCGGGCAGCGGCCGGACCGCCCTATGCATGCAGTTGGTGGCCGAGGACGAGCACGCTGCGTTGCAGCGCCCGGGCTTGGGGCGTCGTGTGGTGCCGATCGACCGATTCACCGAAGTCGCGCGGGGCGTCGAGGAGCGTCGCGGCGGTGAGATCACGGTGAGCGAGGCGCTCGATCTCGTGCTGCACCGCATCGTGCCGGAGCTCGTCGACGAGGTGCTCGGGATCGCCAACGATGGCACACGGCCGAGGATGCCGGTGGCCGATGCCGCCGCCGCGATCGAGTCCGCGGGGCCATCGGTGTGTCGCGACCTCGTGGTGTTGCAGGCGCTCTACGACCGCGCGGACGGCGCCCCGAGCAGGACGATGCTGTTGCGGGATCGCTTTGCGCTCAGTGGCGGCGTGCTGGCCGAAGCCTCGCGGTCCTGGGGTCTGGTCCTCCTCGGATCGAGCGTGTTGATCGGCATCGTGCTGCTGGCCTTCGGCGATCGGCGCGATGCGGCGCTCGTGCGGGCGCTGCCATCGGTCGCTCCCGAATGGGCGCAGGCCCTGCCGTGGATCGGGTTGGGGCTCGTGCTCAGCGCCAGCCTGGGGCTGCTCGGCCGCTGGGCGGTGGCGGGCCTCCTGGTGCGCAGCCGCGTTCGCCGCGCGATGCGATCGATCGTGGTGACGGACCGCGATGCCGATGATCTGGCCACATGCCTGAATGAATGGCGGCCGGTCGATCTGCGGCGTGTCCCCAAGCGCGGTGCGATCGCGCCGCGGATTGAACTGCTCGATCGCTTGGAGCGCATCATCCGCCTGCTCGGTTGGCGCTCGATCGCCGTGGTCGTCGACGGCGTCGGCGACGACGCGGTCTCGCGCCGCGCGATCAAGGCCCTGCTGGATGAGCGCATCGTCCAGCGATCGGGGACGTCGGTGGTCCTTGCCGCGCCTCCGGCCGCGGTGGACGAGGTCCGCGTGCCGTGCTCGCGCGTCGTGCTCGACTGGCCGGTTCCGGCGCTTCGGCGACTGATCCAGTCGCGTCTCGATCGATGTGCGGATCGGCCGGTGGCGGCACCGTCGTTCGATGCGCTGTTCGATCCGGCGATCACGCGCGCAGAGATCGACCGCCTCCTGGAGCGATGGGCCACGCCGCGCGCTGCGCTCGACGCGATGCACGAGTTGGTGCAGGCGCACACCGAACCGACGCCGCTGCAGCGACCGTCGCTGGATGCTGCGGACGAACCGAGCCCCGAAGCCCGGCCCCTTTGGGCTCAACCCATCTCTCGGGCGACGCTTGGGCGCGTGCTCGGCCGCCAGTGGCCGGCCTAGGAGGCTGCGGCGTCCACGCTGCATCGGTCGGTCGATCGACGCGGCGCATCACGGGCAGGCGAGCTTCACTCGCCGGGGATGTGCGTGATCACGCCTTCCCAGGGGCTGCTGGCGGTCGCGAACTTCCTGCGCGGGATGCGGCCGCTGCGCGCGCCGTGCCAACCGGCTTCGAGCGCCAGGCGCATCGCGTGGGCCATGCGCACCGGATCCTTGGCGTGCGCGATGCCGGTGTTGAGCAGCACCCCGTCGGCGCCCAGCTCCATGGCGATCGTGATGTCACTGGGCGTTCCCACGCCGGCATCCACGATCACGGGATAGTCGGGCGATCCCCCGTGCGAGGGATCCTTCAGCAGCTCGAGGATGATCGCGATCGCGCTGGGATTGGCGATGCCACGTCCCGAGCCGATGGGGCTGCCGGCGGGCATGACGCTGGTCGCGCCGGCGTCACGCAGCCGCACCGCCATGATCGGATCGTCGCTCGAGTAGCAGAGCACCTCGAAGCCATCCTTGACCAGCTCGCGGCAGGCTTCGAGCGTGCCGACGGGATCGGGCAGGAGCGTGGTGCGGTCGCCGAGCACCTCGAGCTTCACCCAGCGCGCGCCGGCGTTGCCCAGCTGCTCGAGCAGCTCGCGCCCCAGCCGGGCGACGCGGATGGCGTCGTCCGCGCTGAAGCAGCCGGCGGTGTTGGGCAGGATGGTGTAGCGATCGGTGTCGAGGGCATCGAGCAGCGAGCGCCCGTTCGCATCGACGAGCCGCTCGCGCCGCACGGCGACCGTCACGGCGCTGCAGCCGCTTGCCTCCAGCGCGGCGTTCATCGTGGCGTGGTCGGGATACTTGCCGGTGCCGGTCACGAGCCGGCTGCGCAGCGAGAACGATCCGACGGTGAGCGGGGGCAAGGTCATGGTCGTGGCGTGCATGGCATCAGCCTCCACCGACCAAGGTCACCACTTCGACCCGGTCGTCGTGCTTCAACGGCGTCTCGCCGTGCAGCCGCTTGGGCACCAGCGAGCGGTTCACTTCGACGGCGCAGACCGAGCGTTCCAGGCCAAGCCGGCCGAGCAGGTCGATCACGCGCTCGCCTTCGGGCAGTTCCATTGGTTGTCCGTTCACGGTCACGAGCATCGCTCCTATCCTAGTGCCGTGCGTCATGCCGTCATCATGCTCCTCTCGTGCGTCGCGCTCGGCGCGTGCGGCAAGCCGGCGATCGACACCGGCACCCCTGAGGCCCTGCTCGAGGCCGTCCGCGTGGCGGTCGAGGAGGGGCGCCCCGAGATCCTGCCCGACCTCATCGATGTCCCCGTCCGCGAGGTCGAGTTCGCCGATGGCGTGACCGAGGCCAGTGCCGTCGAAGACGTGCGCGGCAAGCTCAAGGACATGCTGGCCCAGCTCTGGCGCGTCACGGTCAAGTTGCGCGATCGCTTCCCCGGGCAGGTCACCAAGGAACTCGCGGCGGCGCAGTCGGAGCTCGTTCCCAAGGACTTCCGCGAGGGCTTCGCGAGGTTCTTCGCCGATCCCTTCGGCGAACTCCAGCGTGAGCGGGTGAACCTGAAGGCCGAGGACCTTGGCGACGGCACGGCTGCACTCCTGTGGAAGGACGAGCCGCTGTGGGGCGGCGCGATCGCGATCGAGGAGCGCTCGGGCGGCTGGCGCTTCGTCGTGCCGGTCGACCTGCTGCGATCGAACGAGTACTTCCCCGACACGCGCGAGGAGTGGGCGATCCTCGCGAGCATGATGCTGGGGATCGAGAATTCGCTGTCCGACTTCGAACGGGAGCTCGACGAGGGCAAGTTCCGCGACCTCAAGGCCGCGAGCACCCGCGTGGGTCGCCTCGTCGGCGAGAGCGTCATCGTGCAGAGCGTGATCTACGCCATGATGAAGCGCGACGATCAGGGCGACGTGGCCAAGTGACGCATCCACCCTCTTGGGACCCGCGCCTGTTCGCGGGCGCCGGTCACGGTGCAGCGACGAAGAGCCGTGACACCAAGTAAAGCGTGGGCAGCAGCACCAGGCACGACCAACCGAGGTAGCCAAAGAAACTCGGCATGCGCACCCCGCGCTGCTCGGCGATTGCCTTGACCATGAAGTTCGGGCCATTGCCGATGTAGGTCATGGCGCCCATGAAGACCGCGCCGAGGCTCACCGCCGAGAGCAGCGGTTCCGAGACCTGGCCGAGGTCGCCGACCGGAATCAGCGGCGCCCCCTCGATCGGCGTGGACACGGCCGTCTGCAGGAAGACGAGGTACGTCGGGGCGTTGTCGAGCACCGCGCTCAGGCTGCCGGTCGCCCAGAAGTACTCCATGGGCGTGGCGATGCCCAGCGCCGCGCCCTTGGCCTGCAGCACCATGAGCGGTACCTGCATCGTGACGAAGATCCCGATGAACAGCGCAGCGACCTCGGCGATCGCACCGAAGTCGAACTCGTTCGCCTTGCGCACGGCATCCTTGGTGAAGGCCATGCTCAGTGCGCACAGGCCGAGCATCATGAGCTCCCGCATGTAGGTGAAGGGCTTCCACTCGGTGCCCGGCAGGGGGCGGCTTGGGTCGACCGTCGCCACGACGAGCACCACCAACACCAGCCACAGGATGTTCAGCCGACCATCAATCGAGATCCGGCGCCGTGCATGCTCGTCGCGCGAGATGTCCTTGCGTCGCTCGGCCTTCCACTCGTGGCGGTCCCAGAGGAAGTACAGCACCAGCAGGATGCCGTTGACGGTGGCCCACTCCTGCCAGAGCGACAAGGTCCACAGGAACGGCACGCCCTTGAGGTAGCCCAGGAACAGCGGCGGATCGCCCAAGGGCAGCAGCAGGCCGCCGCAGTTGCTGACGAGGAAAATGAAGAAGACGGCGGTGTGCGCGACCTTGTGCCGCTCCTTGTTCACCGAGAGCAGGAAGCGGATGAGCACCATGCTCGCGCCGGTCGTGCCGATCGCGCTGGCCAGCACCGTGCCGATCGCGAGGATGGCGGTGTTGGTGCCGGGGTGCGCCGGCAGGTTCCCGCGGATCGCGATGCCGCCCGAGATGACGTAGAGCGAGAAGAGCAGCACGATGAACGGGATGTACTCATCGAGCACCGCATGCCCGGTCAGGGTGGCGGCATGCTCGGCGCCCATGGTGGCGGCGATCCACACGAGCGTTGCCACGCCGCAGGTGGCCGCGACGGCGAGGCGGCTCACGTTGCTGTGCCACCAGCCGGCGATGGCCGGGATGAGCGGGAACACGGCGATCGCCAGGAGCAGGAAGGCGAACGGCGCGCTGCCCAGTGCCCACGAGCCCGGCAATTCCGGCTTCGCATGGGTGCCATCGTGATGACCAAGCAAGCCGCCCACGAGAGCGGCCACGATCACGAGGCAACCGATGACGGCGATCGAGCGGACCATGATCGATGGTCCTCGGTGATGGGCGGCGTGGCTCATGGCGCGAGGATAGTCAGGGGCATGGCGGTGCTGCGCGATAGGCTGCGCGCATGCTCGTTGATTGCCCACAGCATGCCCAGCCCGTGGCTCAGGTCGAGGACCTTCGCGGTGCGTGCAGCGTGGCGTTTGTGAAGACCGCGTTAGCACGTTCGCTCGGCCTGCCCGAGGGCGTCGAGGGCATGATCGTGCTCGAAGGCGAACGCGGCACGCTGCGCGTCGTCGGCGCGTCGGGTGTGGGTGCGGAAGTCGCGCTGACGCCACCCTTGCGCGCGCCGATCGCGATCGCCGCGGATGACGAGGCGCTGCTCGTCGTGGAGCGGGCGCCGCCGCGGATTCGCATCGTGCATGGCGGCGTGACCAGCTTCATCGGCGATGCCGTGCTCCGTGAGCCGGTTGCCGTCGCGGCCCATGGCACGCTGGTCGCTGTGGCTGACGCTGCGCTGCGGCAGGTGCTGGTCTTCGATCTGTCCGCTCCGGCCAATGCGGTCGTCGCGCGCGCCGGTGGGGTGGCGCCCGCTGGCGTTGCGTTCGATGCCGACGGCCGGCTCTGGTGGACGGACGCTGCAACGCACCGGGTGCATCGATGGGTCACCACACAGCCGGGGCCCGGCGATGCGTTCGGCGAGCGCGGCGCGTTCCCCGGGCAGTTCACGGAACCAACCGGCATCACGTGCCGCGATGGGTGCGTCTACGTCTGTGATCATTTGAACCACCGCATTGCGGTGCTGGACCAGTCGACTGGTCGCATGGCGGGTTGGTGGGGGATGCACGCCGTGATTCCGCGCCAGGGGAAGGGGCGCATTCACTATCCCGATGCCCTGGCGTTCACGCCGGATGGCGCACGAGCGCTCGTCTGCGAGGGCTTCGAGGACCGCGTGCAGATCCTCGCACCCGGCGGGCCGGCGCCGATCGATGATGGGCTGTCGGTGCCGCGCGATGCCGTCAGCAGCCACTTCGGTCCCGATGCCAGCGCGCTTGGCCCGATCATGACGATGACCGAGCCCGAGACTGGTTCAGTCATGGTCTTCAACCTGATGGGTGCATCGCCTGCGCCCGCGCACATCGCCACCTTCGGCGGCAGCGCGGCGTTGCCGGGCCGATACCCGTCGCTGTCGTCGGTGTGCGTGCTGCCTGGCGAGCGCGTGGCCGTCGTCGATCGGGTCAATGCCCGACTCGATGTCGTGACCGCCTCGCCCGATCGCTCGAAGCCCGTTGCGTTCGATCCATTTCTGCCGCGGCTCGTTCGATCCACGGACCTCATGGCGATGGTCCGATCGGTTGGCGGCAAGCCGCCGTTGGTCGAAGACTTGGCGTGGGATGGCTCCGAGCTCCTGGCGCTCGACGCGGCGAACCGTTGCATCTGGCGTTTCGATCGCAACGGAGTGCCCGCCCGGTACTCGACCGGCGAACCCAAGCGTAATGACCTGCCGGAGGGCGTCCGCGAGCCGGTGCAGCTGGCCGCGTCGAAGGGCGACGTGCTGGTGGCCGATCGTGCAGGCGGTGCCCTGTGGCGCGGCGGCGAGGGTGGGGCGTGGGCCCGCATCGCGGAGCTCGGACATCGCGACACAAGTGGTCGCGCGAGTGGCGAGGCAAGCGTGAAGCTCGTGCGGCCGTTCGGCGTGGCGATCGCCGACGATGGATCGGTCGTCGTCACCGATGAAGCGACGGATGGGCTGCACGTCGTGCGGTGGGGCCCTGGTCAGGGCACGACGCTGGTGTCGTCGACCGCGGCACGGGGGATCCTGGATCAGGAGTTCTGGCTGCCGCAGGGCGTGACGGCCATGCGCGATGGCGTGCTCGTGGTCGATCGCGGCAACCATCGGTTCCAGGCGTTCGGCACCGATGGTGCCTGGCGCTTCACCGGATCGTTGGGAAAGTTCTACACGCGCAAGCGGACGCAGGTCAGGCAGAACGAGCTGCCTTCGGTTGCGCCCGCAGCCAAGCCGCCGGTGGAGGGTGACTCATGACTCGAGCGCTGCGCAGCACCGTTCTGAAGATGGTCGGCGTGGCGATCGTCACGCTGCAAGCCTGCCTGCCCCAGCCCTCGGACTCGATGTGGGTGCGCAAGGCCGTGACGGAGGATGGCGCGTTCACCGTCTGGTGGCGCGTGGCGGGAGAGCGCGACGCGCTTCCTGACAGCGATCCATTCGACCTCGAGGTCCGCGTTGACGATGCGAACGGTGTGCCGGTCGACGTGCTGCTGGAGCTTGACGCCGAGATGCCGCACCATGGCCATGGCATGAACGTCCGGCCGGTGGTCGAGCGCCTCGGGCCGGGGCGGTTCGTCGTCAAGGGCGTGCTGCTGCACATGAGCGGCCGTTGGGAACTCGCCTTCGATCTCGGCGATCCCGACGGCGTGCAGTGGCGCCGCGCGCAATGCACCGTGGAGGCTCCGTGACCACGCAGCGCCGACTCGGCATCGTCACGCTGGTGATCATGCTGGGCCTGGCGGGCTGGTCGTGGCACCTGCTGCAGCAGCGTGGGGCGGGGCGCACGCCTGCGCCGACATCGATGGCCTCCAACGTTCCAAAGGCCTTGGCTGTGCACACGCAGGCGCGAGGGCCCATCCCGGCGGATCCGACCAATCGCTTCGCCGATGACGCCAGGGCTGTCGCGCTTGGCGAGCGGCTCTTCTTCGATGCGTCGTTTTCGGCAAGCGGCACCGTGAGCTGCGCAACCTGCCATGACCCTGACCGCGGGTTCACCGATGGCCAGCGCGTGGCGCGCGGCGAGGGCATGGGCACGCGCAACACGCCCACGATCCTCGGTGCTGCACGGCGTCGTTGGTTCACCTGGGACGGCCGCGCGGACACCATCTGGTCACAGGCCGCCGAGCCGATCGAGCAGGCATCGGAGCACGGGTTCGATCGCACGCGGTTCGCCGTGGCGATCCGCGACGATCCTGCTGTGCGCCGGCTCTGGGAGGCCGCCTGCGGTGCGTTTCCAGCGGTGCTCGATGCGGTACCGAAGGCGCTCGCGGCTCGGCCTGCGCTCGCGGGCGAAGGCGAGGGCGACGCCGTGGTGCAGGCGTGGTCGAAGCTGCCGGCGGAGCAACGAGCAGCCATCGACCTGGTGTTCAGTGCCTCGATGAAGGCGCTTGGTGCGTACCAGCGCACGCTCGACATGCCGCTCTCGGCGTTCGATCGCTGGGCCGACGCGGTCGGGGAGGGCAACGTGTCGATCGACGATGAGGCAGCGGGGGGGATCATCCCGCCCGCGGCGCGACGCGGTTGGCTGCTCTTCTCCGGGAAGGCCAACTGCATCCAGTGTCATGGCGGCCGGGAGTTCACCGACGGGGAGTTCCACAACCTCGGGCTGCCAGGTCCTGATGGGCGGCTCGGCGGCGATGCAGGCCGTCGGGGTGCCATCGCGCGGCTCAAGGCCGATCCCTTCTCGAGCGCTGGCGCGTTCAGCGATGATCCCGGCGGTGCCGAGGCCAGGCTCGTGCGCTCCCTCAAGGACGATCCCGAGACCTGGGGCCAGTTCCGCACGCCGAGCCTGCGCGGGGTGGCGCTGACGGCGCCGTACATGCACGACGGTCGCTTCGCCACGCTGGCCGAGGTAATCGCGTTCTACGACACCCTTGAAGGAGCCATCGCGCTCGATCATCATCGCGAAGCAGTGTTGCAGCCGCTTGAACTGTCCGCCGACGAGCGATCGGATCTCGAGGCATTCCTCGTGGCGCTGAGCCCCGAGTCGATCCCGCGCCCCTCGGATTCCGCCCGGTAATCGACACAGGTCGTTTCCCTGTCCCCTGAACTGGGCTACAGTTTGTTCAGTTTCGATCCGACCAAGAAGGAGAACCGATGCGCGCTACCACGACCGCGACCCTTGTTGCTTGCACCTTGCTCTCTGGTGTGGCGCTGACCGCGCTGGCCCACGAGGATGATGGCAAGGTCCGGGATCGCGAAGCGGCAGTCATCGCTCCCGCGTGGCGCGAGGCCGACGGTGGTCTTGCTGCCGAGACCTTCGATGCGCAGGGCATCGTGCTCAAGGCGTGGTTCCCCCTCGCCTCGATCGATGCTGGTGCGACGAGCGGCAACGACTGCTGGGGCTACGTCAGTCCCTCGGGCCGCGAGTACGCGATCATGTGCGTGAGCAACGGCACCGCGGTCTTCGAGGTGACGAACCCTGCTGCGCCCGTGAAGGTTGGCTTCATTCCGGGTGCGCAAAGCCTCTGGCGCGATGCCAAGGTCTTCGGGAATCGTGCCTATGTCGTCACCGAAGGTGGTGTGGGCATCCAGACCATCAACCTGTCGCAGGTCGACAGCGGTGTCATCTCGCTCGAGAGCACGGTCACGGCCGGATCGGGCGGTTTGGCGACCCACAACGTCGCCATCAACGAGCAGAGTGGCTACCTCTATCGCTGCGGCGGCGGATCGAGCGGCCTGCGCTTCTACAACTTGAACGTGACGCCGGGCTCGCCGCAGTACGTCGGTGAATGGGCGGCCTACTACGTGCACGATGCCCAGATCGTGAGCTACACCAGCGGCCCCTACGCCGGCAAGGAGATCGCGTTCTGCTGCGCCGGTCTCAATGGCGGCAACGTCGAGACCGGCCTGTACGTGGTCGACGTGACCAACAAGTCCGCGCCCGTGCTCCTGAGCCGAATCCTCTATCCGAATGCGCGGTATAGCCACCAAGGATGGCTGACCGAGGATCGCAAGTACTTCCTGCTCGGCGATGAGCTCGACGAGGGTGCGAGCCAGCCGTTCACCACGACCTACGTGATCGACGTGCAGAATCTGACGTCGCTGGCCTACCTCGGCCAGTTCGGCAACAGCACCGCGGCGATCACGCACAACTGCTACACCCACAACGGCAAGATGTTCCAGGCGAACTACCGCAGCGGCATGCGCGTGTTCGACGTGAGCAACGCGGGCGTGCCGTCGAGCGTGACGGAAGTGGCGTACTTCGACACGTACCCGGGCTCGGACTCGGCGCAGTTCAATGGCCTGTGGTCGTGCTACCCGTACTTCCCCAGTGGCACCGTGATCGGCAGCGACCTCGAGCGCGGTCTGTTCGTGTGGCGGTTGGGCGAGGAACCTGTGCAGATCTCATTCCCGAATGGCGCACCGGAGCTGGTGTCGCCGGCGGGTCAGGCCATCACCTTCGATGCTGTGATTCAGCCCGGGGTGACGGTGACCAACAAGCGCTTCTACTACAACACGCCCAGTGGTACGCAGGGCCTGTCGGTCACGCAGGTTGATGCCGATACGTTCTCGGCGACCTTGCCTGCCGTGGCGTGTGGCAGCGCTGTCGGTTTCGCGGTTGAGTTCACCACGGCGACCGAGACCTTCCGCCTGCCGTCGACCGGATTCCTGCCGGCCACGGCTGCGTTCGGCGTCGCCACTGGCTTCACCGACGAGATGGAACTCAACCAAGGCTGGACGGTCGGTGGCACGGGCGACAACGCCACCGCCGGCCTCTGGGTGCGGGCCGACCCGATCGGCACGGCGGCGCAGCCTGAGGACGACCACACCGTCAATGGCGTGAACTGCTGGATCACCGGCAATGGCGTGGTGGGCGGCGCCCTCGGCGCAGCCGACATCGACGGCGGCCAGACCACGCTGACCTCGCCGGTCTTCGACGCGACGGTCGTGGACACGCCGTACATCAGCTACTGGCGCTGGTACTCGAACAACGCCGGCGCCGCGCCGAACGAGGACAGCATGCCCGTGGAGATCTCCAACAACGGCGGCACCACGTGGGTCTCGCTCGAGGTGGTCTCGGAGAACGCGGGCGCCTGGGTCCAGAAGAACTTCCGCATCGCGGATGTGCTGGCGCCCACGTCAACCATGCGGATTCGCTTCCGCGCCAGCGATGTGCTCAGTGGGTCGGTCGTCGAGGCTGGCGTCGATGACGTCAAGCTCTACGGCTACGACTGCACGGTTGCCCGGCCGGCCGACATCAATGGCGATGGCACCGTGGACGGCGCCGACCTGGGCATCCTCCTGGGCAACTGGGGCAACTCCGGAGCCGGCGACGTCGATGGCAACGGCCAGGTCGACGGCGCGGATCTGGGTGCCCTCGTCGCCGACTGGGGTTGACGCAGCGGCTCCGCGAACGTGGGCGGTTTGACGGTTCTCTGGCGAGCGCCGTGGCTCCTCGTCGCCAGCATTGGAATCCGTGATTTTCACTTGAAGACGGCCAGTTGATCAGTAGCGTGCCGGCATGATGCGTCATGCCCTCGTCGTGGTGGTGTCGGTGCTTGCCGGGTCGTGCAGCTCGATCCCGGAGTCCGCGGGTCCGTGGCGTCCACCGGTGGGGGAGCCCGTGATCGAGCGGGTGCGTGTTCCGGGAACGACCGTCGAGCTGGAGTTCGTGCGATTGCGCGGCGCAGCGGACTCGGGTCGCGACCTGTGCGTGGCACGGACCGAAATGACGTGGGCGTTGGCGGAGCTCTACCACCGGCGCAACCTCACGGATGAGCGGATGGCGGAACTGAAACTCGATGGGTTGACGCGTCCGACGGTGCCGTATGGCAGCCCGTTCCATGACTCGTGGGGGGCCCGCGAGACGCGCCCTGCGATGTACATGTCCGCACGGCATGCGATGGGGTGTGCGCACTGGTTGGCCTTGGCCTGCGATCGTCCGCTCCGCCTTCCGACCGAACAGGAATGGAATCGGCTGTGCGCGGCGGCTGAACGGACGCCGGGTGCGCGCTTCGCGTGGACCGCGGCCAATTCGGGAGAACAGGCTCACTCGGTCGCCAGTCTCGACCCTGACGCGCTCGGGATCTTCGACCTCCAGGGCAACGTGAGCGAGTGGGTCGTCCGATCCGGTGACGTGTGCGCCCTCAAGGGTGCCTCGTACGCAGACCCTGACGCGGAGGCCACATGCGGTCGAACCATCGAGGACACCGACGCACTGAGCGAGGGTGAGTCCCAGTTCCCGCGGAGCCAGTGGTGGCGGGTCGGGGCTCCGTGGGCTGGCTTCCGAGTGGTGTTCGAGGACTGATCTCAACAGGGCTCGCTTCGCCGTACACTCGCCCGCATGCGGATCACTCTGCTTGCGTCGGTGGTGCTTGCCTGTTCGTTGATCGGGTCGGGCCTCCTCTCAAACCTGTCGGTCTCGGCTGACCAAGCTGCCACCTCCGCCGCACCGTCCGCCGCTTCATCTGCCGCATCCTCCGCTGCCGCGCCCACCGCGGCGCCTGAGTCCCGCAAGGAGCCGATCGCCGGAACCACGCTCGAGATCGAGCTCGTCAAGGTGCCCGGCAGCGCCGACGGCAGCGTGAAGCCGCTCTGGGTCGCGCGCACTGAAACGCTCTGGGATTGGCAGGACATCTGCATCTACAAGCGCGACCAGAAGGACGGCGCCTCGGGCAACGCAGCGGCAGACGCCTGCACGCGGCCGACCAAGCCCTACACCGCGGCGGACCGTGGCTTCGGTCACAGCGGGTTCCCTGCCGTCAGCATCAGCTTCAACAGTGCGAAGGCCTTCTGCGAGTGGCTGAGCGCGAAGACCGGGCGTCGATACCGATTGCCGACCGTGGCTGAGCGCAAGCACCTGTGCGCGCGATCGGGGATCACGGCTGAGTCGATGAAGGACCATGCGTGGACCTTCGAGAATGCGAAGGATGCCACGCGCAAGGCTGGTTCGCTCAAGGCCGATGCCAGCGGGCTGCACGATCTCTACGGCAACGTGCGCGAGTGGTGCGTGGCGCCCGATGGCACCGGCGTGCTCATGGGCGGGGGCTTCGAGGATCCGGCCGCCTCGATCGCCTGCGACACCGCGCTCGCCGACAGCGAGGACTGGAACGCGAGCGATCCGCAGTTTCCCAAGAGCATCTGGTGGCTTGCCGACGGACCGTGGGCAGGCTTCCGCATCGTGTGCGACGAGTGACAGGACCGAATCCGACCAACCCCCAAGGAGATTGCCATGATCGAGCACGCATCCGTTGACCGTCGGACCTTCATCCAGGGCGTGGCCGCGAGCGCTGCCGTCATGGCCGCGCCGGGCGTGCTCGCCGCGGGCCGGCGAGCCGAGGCGCTCCGCGTGGGGGTGATCGGGTGCGGCGGGCGCGGCACCGGTGCCGCCTTCAACGCACTCGAGGCCGGCGAGGCCACGAAGGGCGCCGTGCGCATCGTGGCGCTTGGCGATCTCTTCCCCGAGCGCGTCGAGGGTGCACGCAAGGGCCTCGCCGAGAAGGGCGAGATGGGCACGGTCCCCGAGAAAAACTGCTTCACTGGGTTCGATGCCTACAAGGGCGTGATCGCGACCGACTGCGACGTGGTGATCCTCGCGACGCCGCCGGGTTTCCGCCCGAGCCACTTCAAGGCAGCGGTCGATGCCGGCAAGCACGTCTTCATGGAGAAGCCGGTGGCCGTCGATGCTCCCGGCGTGCGCATGGTGCTGGCCGCAGCGGCCGATGCCGAGCGCCGCAAGCTCAGCGTGGTCTCGGGAACGCAGCGCCGCCACGAGCAGTGCTACCTCGAGGCGATGGAGCGCATCCACCGTGGCGACCTGGGCAAGGTCGTGGGCGCGCGGTGCTTCTGGAACCAGCAGGGTCTGTGGGATGTGGAGCCACGCGCCGACCGCAGCGACATGGAGAACCAGGTCCGCAACTGGCTCTACCACGCATGGCTCTCGGGCGATCACGTCGTCGAGCAGCATGTGCACAACATCGACGTGGTGAACTGGGCGTTCCAGGCGGTGCCTGAGCGCTGCGTCGCCACGGGCGGCCGCCAGTCGCGCACGCAGTCCAAGTACGGCCACATCTACGACCACTTCGCCTGCGACTTCACCTATCCCGGCAACCGCTTCGCGCTCTCGATGGCTCGCCAGCAAGAGGGCACCGACGGCCGCGTGCAGGAGTTCATCCACGGCAGCGATGGCGTGGCGGAGCTCTCCTCGGGCAGCGCGGCGATCGTGGGCGCCAAGGCGTGGAAGTTCGCCGGCAAGCAGCGCAATCCCTACGTGCAGGAGCACATCGACCTGCAGGCGAGCATCCGCGGCGGCGCCTACCTCAACGAGGGCAAGCGCATCGCCGAGAGCACGCTCTGCGCAATCATGATTCGCATGGCGGCCTACCGCGGCAAGGAAATCACCTGGGAACAGGCCATGAACGACACGGAGGACCTGATGCCGAAGGTCCTGCAGTTCGGGCCGAATCCGCAGGCCCCCGTGGCGATCCCCGGTCAGGGCGCCTGATCGCGCCCGAAGTCTCGCTCAGCGCTGCGGCTTGGCCGTGGCGCCGGGAACGCTGACGCCCTTCGGCACGGTGACGGCATCGGCAGCGCACGGCAGCCCCTCGGGGCCGGGCGAGGTGGACCACGTCCGCCGTCCGTCCGATTCGATCGTCGTCACGCTCGCGCGGTAGCCAGGGAACGCGCCCATCAGGACGGCGGCCTCGCGCACGCCGGCCACGCAGAGCGCCGTCGCCAGCGCATCGCAGGTCGCGCCATCGGGGCCGCGCACGCAGGCCGCCGTGCGCTCGCGCAGCGCGCGGCCCGTGCGTGGATCGATGATGTGCGAGTGGCGCACGCCAGCGATCTCGATGAACTGCTCAAGGTCACCGCTCGTCGAGACCGCCTCGCCAAGCAGCACGAGCTCGACCGACTCGCCCAGCCCATCTTCCTTGCGGATCGTCCAGCCGGGCTTGCCGGGTGGCGCGACGGGACCGGCGACGACATCGCCCGCCACCGCGACGAGGTGGCTGGGCTGGCCCGATGCCGTCATCGCCGTGCTGGCGCGCTGGGCGGCGAAACCCTTGCCGATCCCGCCGAAATCGAGCGCCATGCCGTCGCGACCGAACGTGATCGTGCGCATGGATGCGTCGAGCGTCACGTCCTGCCAGCCGACGAAGCCGAGTGCAGCATCGAGGACGGCAGCATCCGGCAGGGTGCCTTTCGCGCGGGCGCTGCGCCACGCTTGCACGATCGGCGCGATGGTCGGGTCGAAGCGCCCCTCGGTGGCGCGGGCGATCTCGATCGATCGTGCGGTGGCCGTGAACAGCCGCTCGCTGGCGATCGCCGCCACCCCGGCGGTACGAGGCAGGCGGCTGCGCTCGCTCGAGGCCTGCCAGTCGCTCAGTGCGTCGTCACAGGCACGCACCTCGGCGATGGCCAACCGTGCGGCGCCAAGCCGGCGTTGCGCCTCTGGCGCAGCCACCGTGACGCTGACGTCGACGCCCATCGCGATCTCGGCGAACGACTCGACCTCGGATTGGGGCAGCTCGGCCTGCGCGAACGCAACGCTGCCGACCAGGGCAAGCGGGACGAGCAGCATCGCTCAGTCCGGTTCTTCGGGGCTCGCCGCGCGGATCGCGCGCAGCTCCGCCAGGCGATCGAAGAGGATGTCGATGAGCTCCGGATCGAAGGCCCGGCCGCGCTCGGAGCGCATCTGGTCGAGGACGCGCTCCTCGGGCCACGCAGGCTTGTAGCAGCGCACGCTCGAGAGGGCGTCGAAGACATCGCAGATCGCCACGATGCGCGCGAAGACCGGGATCTCCTCGCCGCGGCGGCCGCGTCGCTGCCCGCCCTCCAGGATGCCCGGGTAGCCGGTGCCGTCCCAGCGCTCGTGGTGCATGAGCGCCACTTCGCGCGCGGCCTCGTCGTAGTCGGTGGGCATGTCATCGAAGAGATCGCCGCCGATGATCACATGGCGCTCGATCTCGCCGCGTTCCTGCTCATCGAGCAGGCCGGGCTTGCGCAGCACGCGATCGCTCACGCCGACCTTGCCGACGTCATGAAGCTTGGCGGCGATGCGCAGGCGATCGCGCTGGCGCTCGAGGTTCGCGCCCTCGAGTCCGCGCCGGCGCGCCCATTCCTCGAAGAGGATCGCTGCGTAGCCCGACACGCGCTCGACGTGCGGCGTGGTCTCGCTCGGGTCGTGCACCTCGGCCATGCGGATCATGCGCATGATGATGCTCTCGGTCAGGTGCGTGCGCTCGAGCGCCACGGTCGCGATGCTCGCGAAGTGCTCGATGAGCGCCTGGTCCTCATCCGTGAAGCCGCCGTCGCGCGGGCGACCCTGGTCGTCGCGCGCGTTGATGAGCTCGATCACGCCGAGCACCCGGCCGAGCCGGTTCTTCAAGGGCATGGCGAGCATGCTCCGGGTGCGGTAGTCGAGCAACTGGTCGAACGAGTGGTCGAATCGGAAGGGGAGGCTCGGATCGAGCCGGTCGGTGTCGGTGATGTTGACGGCCTGGCCGGTCAGTGCCACCCAACCCGCGATGCTGCGCTCGTTGATCGGGATGCGGAAGGTCTGCATCGGCGGGGTCTCGCCGCTGCGGGTGCGCCGTGCCAGGGTCTCGTTCTGGAAGAAGGCGAAGCGCAGCCGGTCGCCCTCGCGCACGAAGATCGTGCCGGCATCGGCATTCAGGAGGTGCCGGCTCTCGTCCAGGATGCGGTCCATCAGCGTGTGAAAGTCCTGAACCTGGTTGAGCTCGATGCCCACCTGGAGCAGCCCGCTCATGCGCGTTCGCCAGCGCTCGATGGGCGCCTTGTCGCCCGCGTCGCGGGCCGCGCGGGAGCGAAGGTCCTCGTTCTCGCGCAGCGCCTGGCGCAGCTGCACCTGCACACGCTGCAGCGCGGCAAGCGCATGGTGCCGCTCGACGCTGGCGAGGTAGGCGCGTGAATGGAGCAGGCAGCGCGTGCGCAGCTCGACCGGCGCGACCGGGCGCTCGAGGTAATCGCTCGCGCCGAGCCGGAAGGCCTCCGCGCGATCGGTGTTGAGATCGCTGCCGACCACCAGCACCGGCACACCTTCGGTTTCGGGGGCGCGGCGGAATCGCTCGAGCACCGCTTGCGATTCCTCGCGCCGCTCAAGGTCCAGCACGATCGCCGTGGGTGCCACGCGCATGGCCTGGTCGTAGGCGTCGTAGCCGCGCGAGCATCGATGCACCGTCGTGTCCGGGGCTTCTGCGATGACCGCGACCAGCGAGGCTGACTCAGGCGAACCGTCGTCGATCGCCAGCACGACATGCTGGGCGAAGCTCGGCGCCGGTGCGTTCATCCGCGACCTCCACGGCGGGGGTTACGGCCGCTGGGGCCGGCGGGTTCCCGCAGCGGCGCGGCATCGGCGCCCACGCGCTCCTGGCCGAGGGCGGCATCAGCCAGCGACGGCGTCGAGCCCGGATCCGGATCGTGGCGCGCAAAGACCAGGCGACCGGCAGCGGTCTGCAGCGTGTTCGTGACGGCGGCCCAGATGTCCTGGCCGATCAGGTGCTGTGCATCCTCGACGACGACCATGGTGCCATCTTCGAGCCAGCCGACCGCCTGCTGGCGCTGCTCGCCCGCCTTCTCCAGGTGGACCCGCAGGCGCTCGCCGCTCGAGCCCGTGCCGCGCATCGACGCGGCCAGGTCATTCAGGTTGATGCTCGCCACACCGCGGATCTGCGCCACCTTGTGGAGCCCGGCATCGGTCGTGAGGATGCGCCCGCCGTCGCGCTGCGCAACCTCGATCAGGGCCGCATCGACGCCGCCGCCATCCTGCGTGCGCGTGCCATCGACCTGGACCTCGACGAGCGGAACGGCCTGAAGTCGCGTGAGCGTGTCGAGCCCGCGCCGACCGCGCGAGCGCTTGCCGCGGTCGTCGCTGTCCGAGAGCGTCTGCAGCTCATCCATGACGAAGCCCGGAACGATGATTGGCGCATCGATGAGCCGCGACGAGGCGAGGTCGAGCACGCGGCCATCAATGAGCGCGCTCGTGTCGAGGAGATACGGCTGCTCGCCGCGCCGCTGCTTGCTGAACTCGACGTAGGGAATCACGAGGCGGAAGTCGTCCTTGGTCGTGATGACCATGCTCACCGACAGGTAGCAGAGCGTGAGACCGAGGGTCATCTTCGCCAGCCCGAGGTAGAGCGCACCGGGGCCCTCGTTGCCGAGTTCCCACGAGTCGGCGATCGTGTCGAGCAGCGAACCGAACGCGAGCGCCGCAACCAGCCCGAGGCAGAGGCCGAAGTAAACCGCAGCCACGCTCGTGATGCGCTTGTTGGGAGTGAGCGCATCGAGGATCAGCACGAGGAGGCCGAAGCCGCCTGCGGCCACGATGATGCCCACGACGGTCGTGAACGAGAACTCGTTCGCCTTCGACGTGCTCGCCAGGGTCAGCATCACGCTGACGACCAGCAGCACCACGAAGAGCAGGCGCGCCGCCAGCAGCACGGGCGATGAACGCTCGCGACGCGGCACGGCGGGTGCGGGCAGCTCGGCAGCGTTCGTGTCCAGTCCCGGCTCCATCGACGGAGTGTACGGGGGCGTGGTGCGGTCGCTACCATTGTGGACGGTGTCGCCGAGGACGGCCGGGCCCGAGGGACGGGCGTCCCGTGAACCTGGTCAGGGCTTGACGGCAGCAGCCATAAGCGAAGGCGTTCGGGCCTTCGGCAACCTGGCCGTCCTCGGCGACACCCACCGGAACCGCCCGCGCGCCGTGCGCGGCACCACAGCACCGCGCACGAGGGCACGACCGTGGCAAGGAAGGCGAGAAGCGAGCAGGAGGCGCCGGCCGCCGGCGGATCGGGCTACGTCGTGCTGGCGCGCCGCTACCGCAGCCGCGACTTCGGCGAGGTGGTGGGGCAGGAACCGATCGCCCGCACGCTGCAGAACGCGATCCGGCTCGGCCGCACCGCGCACGCGTACCTCTTCTGTGGCACCCGCGGCGTGGGCAAGACCAGCATGGCGCGCATCTTCGCGCGAGCGCTCAACGCGACCGAGCAGCTCACCGAGCGCACCCAGGTCGAGGACGCCATCATGCGCGGCCAGGACATG
>JAGWXC010000182.1 GCA_018970045.1 Planctomycetota bacterium
CGGCGTGATGCCGTAGACGATGCCGAAGTTCACCATCTTCGCGGCGTTGCGCTGCTCGGGCGTGACCTGGGCTGGATCGATGCCGTTGACCTCCGCGGCGACGGCGGTGTGGATGTCCTGGCCGCTGGCGAAGGCGGCGCAGAGCGCCGGGTCGCCGGAGAGGTGCGCGAGCACGCGCAGCTCGACCTGCGAGTAGTCGCAGGCCAGGAGCACATGTCCGGCCGGCGCCGTGAAGGCGGCGCGGATCTCGCGCCCGACGGGCGTTCGAATCGGGATGTTCTGCAGATTGGGATCGGAGCTCGAGAGCCGGCCGGTCGCCGCGCCGGTCTGGTGGAACGACGCATGCACGCGACCGTCGCGGGGATCGATCGCCTGCTCAAGGGCCACGAGGTACGTGCCCACGAGCTTCGTGAGCTGGCGATGCTCCACGATCAGTTGCGGCAACGGGCTCGTGACCGATGGATCCTCGGCGAGGGCCTCGAGCACCTCGGCATCAGTGCTCGCGCCGGTCTTGGTGCGCTTGACGATCGGCAGCCCGAGCCCGGGCGTGGCGGCATCCGGAGCATTGAAGAGCACGGCCGCCAGTTGCTTGGGACTGTCCGGGTTGAAGGGCCATGGCGCCGCTGCAGCAATGCGCGCCCGCAGGTCGAGGATCAGCGCCTCGAGTCGCATGCGCTGGCGCAGGAGTTCCTCGCGCTCGACGCGGATGCCGTTCCACTCCATGTCGGCAAGCACGGACACAAGCGGAAGTTCGACGTCGTCGTGCAGCGGGCGGAGTCCCTGCGCGTCGAGCAGCGGCGCCATCGACTGGTGGAGCCGAAGCGTGAGGTCGGCATCGGTGGCTGCGTAGGGAGCCGTCAGCGAGGCATCGACGCGATCCAGGGTGCGGCGGTGCGGACCGCGGCCGGTGATCGCCTCCATCGAGAGCTTGCCCTGGCCCAGCCGTTGCTGCGCAACATCGCCGAGACCATGCGTCGAGCGCTCCGGTTCGAGCAGGAAGCTCTCGATCATGGTGTCGGCCACCAGGCCGCGCACGTTCACGCCGTGGGCGCGGAGCACCTGCAGGTCGAACTTGGCGTTGTGGGCAACCTTGCGTGCGGCGGAATCCTCGAGCAAGGGCCGCAGGATCGCGAGTGCAGCGTTGGTGTCGAGATGTGCCGAAGGATCAGCGCTCCGGGTGGGCACATAGACGGCCTTCCCCGGCTCGACGCAGGCGCTGAAGCCCACCATGCACGGCGTCCGCGGCGGCTGCTCGTCGGTCTCGGTGTCGAAGGCGAGGACGGCACCCTTCGCGCACGCGGCTCGCGCGACATCGGCCCACGATTCGAGCGAAGCTGCATCGACCAGCATCGTCCACGCACAGCTCGCCTGCTGCGGCACGGCTACGGGCGGCGGATCGCTCGATAGACCCGCGAAGAGCGTTCCCTCCGCGCTGTCCTCCGGCGCCGTGGTGCGCGACGCCGGACGCGTGGGCGCCGAAGAGGGTGCGGGCGCGCCATGCACCCCCTGTGGCACCACGGCGCCATGCTCGCGCAGCCACGCCATCCACTCCTGCCGAAGGCGGCCGAATCCAAGCAGTTCGAGCACCGCACCAAGCGCCATGACGTCGACAGCCATCGGATCGAAACGGCTTCGATCGAGCGACCAGTCGAGCGTGCAGTCGTCCTTGAGCCGCACCAGTGTGCGCGCCAGCCCAAGTTGGTCGCGATGCGCCTCAATCGATTCACGCCGCTTGGGCGTGAGCTCACCAAGATGCTCCAGCACGCCCTCGATCGAGCCGTACTGCACCACGAGCTGTGCGGCCGTCTTGGGACCGATGCCTGGGACGCCGGGGACGTTGTCGACCGCATCCCCCATCAAGGCGAGCATGTCGACGACATGCTCCGGCCGGACGCCCTTGCTGTCGAAGAGCCCATCGGCCGTGAGTTCCGTGCCTGCCTGGACGTCGTAGAGCACCGTGGACCCATCGAGCAATTGCGCAAGGTCCTTGTCCTTGCTCGCGATGCGGATCGCCACGTCGGGGTGACTGCGGCGCACCGATCGAACGAGCGTGGCGATGACGTCATCCGCCTCGACCCGCGCTTCGGCGAGCACCGGAATGCGAAGGAGCCGTGCCAGTTCAAGGCATCGCTCGACCTGCCCGTCGAAGTCCTCGGGCGGCGGTTCGCGGTGCGCCTTGTACTCGGGATAGAGCTCGGAGCGGAACGTCTCCGTGTCACCGCTGGCATCGATCACAAGCGCGACGTGCGAGCAGCCGCCATCGCGCACGAGCTTGAGCAGCATCTGGCAGAAGCCATAGACCATGTTGGTCGGCTCATTCGTGACGGGGCTGTTGAGGCCGCCGCGGATGGCGTAGTACGCCCGGAAGAACTGGGCGTGCCCGTCGATGATGCAGAGCCGCTCGGTCACGTCAGCCCGCCTCGCCAGCGGCGTGCAGGGCTCGCAGGCGATCCAGCACAGCGGCCCCGGGCGCTGCACCACGACGCGCCATGACCGCCCGCAGGGTCTGCTCGAACCGATCCCACCGGTACCGCGCCATGCGCTCCGGGGTCAGCCACGCGAAACGATCCACGCAGGCGGGCGGGCGGTCGCACGCGATCATCGCACCGGTGCCGAAGGACGAACCTGTCGTGATCGCGGCCATGATGCCGACCTTGGCGTGGTCGGCCACGATGCCGCCATAGAAGATGCGCCCGGTCCGTTCGACCGAAGACGACGGTTCGAGTCGCGTCGTGACCTCGCCGTAGGTGTTGAGCAGATTGCTGCCGGTCGCACCAGCGCCGATGTTCACCCACTCGCCCACGATGCAGTCCCCCAAGTGGCCATCGTGCACCTTGTTGCTGTTGCCGTGGAAGATCACCGAGCCGACCTCGCCGCCGACCTTGCATCGCGGCCCGATCACCGAGTTGGCCTTGATGACCGCCCGCTCGGCAACCCACGCTCCGGCAAGAACAGCGCAGGGCCCCACGAGGATGGCCCCCGGGCGAACGGTGGCACCTTCGGCAACCACGACGGCGCCTTGGCTCGCATCGATGATGACGCCGGGGCAGATCGTGGCACTCGGCGCGATCTGCACCGGGTGCTCGCCCAGGTCAGCGCGACGGCCGCCGGCACTGGCCGCACCGTGCCCGATGAGCAGGAGCAGATCGTTCGCGAGCGTGGCCGGCAGCAGATCGAGCGTGGCCCACGGTGTGCTGGCCAAGGCGGGCCCATCGAATGCCGTGGATCGCGAACCGAGCGTTCCTGCCCCATGCACGTAGTCACGCAGTTCGTGGGCCGTGCACCGTGCCGCCACGATCTCACCGCCCTGCACGATGGCTTCACCGGGCCCCAGTTCGCCGATCGCCCTCTGGACGGCGGGGAGCAGCGTGCAGCAACCATGGATCGCCAGGAGGTCCGGGCCGTCCGCCGTGACGCGGTCAGGCAGCCGTTCCGCGACGACCGCACGCAAGGCCGGGGCAGCCGCGATCGACGCGTCCACGCCCCACGCCAAGGTGATCCGTTCCAGACCGGTCAGCGCGCCGAGCCGATGCTCGCCACTTGAGCGCAGGTCATCCAAGGGGCCCATGCCACGAACCGGCGCATCGAACAGCGCCACCGTCGGGCCACGCCACGTGGATCCATCGAGCTGCATCGGTGCACTGTATGGCGACTAGACGCGTCGCGCGACGCTGCCGACCGGCGGGAAGCCCCACCATCCTTCGATCCGATCGAGGGCGTAGCTCACCGGAATCCCCAGGAGTGCCGTGGCGCATGCAGCCCAGAACGATGCCAGCATCGCGCCGCTGACCTCACCCACGGTCCACGGCACGGGATCGCCCAGCCATCCACGCACGGTCCATGACGCGAACCAGCCGACTTGATGAATCAGCAGCAGTGCACCGGCCAGAACGCCGACGGCGACCGGATTGCGCTTGAAGACGACGCCCCGCAGCGGGATCGCGGCCGCCGCGGCAAGCAAGCAGCCGATGGCGTTCGGACCCACGACCACGATCGTGCTGCCACCGGGTGCGGCCACCGGCGACACGAGGTCATACAGCACACCCATGCCAAGCGCACCCCACCACGCCGCCGACTTGCTGGCGTTGAAGCAGACGAACGCCAACACCACCGGAAAGAGCCATGGCCGCGCTCCGCCGATGGACAGCACCTGCAGGAACGCGCTGTCCAGGAGCACGGCCACGAGGAGGGCTGCCATGAAGACCGGGCTACGCATGGCGCCCTCCGGACCGGTTCAACGCATGGCTTCGCATCATCGAGACTGGCTCCCCACGTCCGTGGCCTGACCGGTCGCCTTGATGGTGACCTCCGCGAGGTTTCGCGCATCGATCGCCGGCATGACGATGGCCCGGCCACGCAGCGGCTGCTGGTCCTTTCGGCCCACCTCGACCACGGTGCCCAGCACCATGCCTTGCGCCCCCTTGGGCCAGCCTTCATCGCGGAGCCGCACGACCATGCCCGGCTTGACGCCGCCATCAAGGGCCACGTCGCAGGCCAATCGCCCGCCGGCGAGGGGCTCAAGCTGCACCGGCATCCTGCGGCCCTGACCTTGCTCGTCGAGCACGATCGATGCATCGATGCGCCCGAGTCCCGGATGACCGATCGG
>JAGWXC010000183.1 GCA_018970045.1 Planctomycetota bacterium
AGGAAGGCCGCCAGGACACCCACCCCACCATGCAGCGCCACCGGCTCGCGGTGCCAGCGATCCTCTCGTGGTTTGGCCATCCACCCCTTGGCGAGCGCTACCCGACGAACGATCGCCACCGCCGGCACACCCACGATGAGCGCGCAGGCGGCATGCACGAGCATGAAGCCGGGCATGCTGACCGCGGATGGCTCGAGGTTCGCCTGCATGCAGGCGATGCTATGCCGCGATCGACCGGGTGGCCGCGCGCCGTACACTCATCGCATGTGCGGCGTGGCGGGCTTCCTCGATCCGCGCGGGACGATCTCCGATCCCCGCTCGACGCTTGCTCGCATGGCAGGCCTCTCCCGCCACCGCGGACCCGACGCCTTCGGCCTGCATTGGGAGGGCGATGGACTCGGCTTCGCGCATGCGCGGCTGGCGATCCTCGAACGCTCGGTCGCCGGCGCGCAACCGATGGAGTCGCCGCAGCGGCGCTTCGTGATCGCCTACAACGGCGAGATCTACAACCACCTCGAGCTGCGTCGCGAACTGGGCGACGGCGTCGCCTGGCGCGGGAGCTCGGACACCGAGACGATCGTGGCATGCTTCGAGCGCTGGGGCGTTGCCGCCACGCTGCCGAGGCTCCACGGCATGTTTGCGATCGCGGCGTGGGAGCGCGGGCCACGCGTGCTCTGGCTCGCTCGGGATCCCCTGGGCAAGAAGCCCATGAGCGTCGGCTGGCATGGCGGCGTGCTGGCCTTTGCGAGTGAGTTGCATGCGCTGGCCGCGCTGCCATCGTGGCCGCCGCCGATCGATCGGCAGGCGCTCGCTGCGTACGTGCGCTACCAGTGCGTGCCGTCGCCGCGCACGATCCACCAAGGCTTCGTCAAGCTGGCGCCGGGCTCAGTGGTGCGCATCGGTCCCGAGGACGCCGCGCGCGCGGGCACGCTTCCATCGGCGAGCGTCTTCTGGGATCCACGCGAACTCGCCGTCGACGGTGAACGGCATCGGCTCGCAGGCAACAGCGACGACCTCGCCGCCCTGCTCGAGTCGGCGTTGGAGCGCGCGGTGACCAAGCGGCTCCTGAGTGACGTGCCCGTCGGGGCGTTCCTCTCCGGCGGCATCGACAGCGGCGTGGTCACGGCGCTCATGGCCCGCGTGGCGCCCTCGCGCGTGCGCACGTTCTCCATCGGCTTCGAGCAGTCCGCCTATGACGAGCGCCCGCTCGCGCGGCTGGTCGCCAACCACCTGGGCACCGATCATGCCGACTGGCTCGTCAGCCCCAACGACGCGCTCGATGCCGCGATGGATGTGGGTGCAGTCTGGGACGAGCCCTTCGCCGATTCCAGCGCGATTCCCAGCCTCCTCCTTGCACGCGCCGTGCGCTCGCAGGTCTCGGTCGTCCTCACCGGCGATGGCGGCGATGAACTCTTCGGCGGCTACCAGCGCTACCAGCACGCGCATCGGCTCTGGACGCGGGCGCAGTCCCTGCCGGCTCCCGTGCGCAACGCCGTCGTGGCTGCGCTCGGTGCTCCTCCGGCCGAGTTCTGGAGGATCGTCGCCTCGATCCTGCCCAGCGGCATGCTTGGCGCGCATCCTGCGCGCGCGATCCGTCGCGGCCGGCAAGCGCTGGCTGCCGAGAGCGCCAATGCCCTGCCCCGCAGTGTGATGACCGTGTCGGAGGAAGGACCCGCACTCGTCCCCGAGGTGGTCGAGGCCCCCACGCTCCTCGATCACTTCGATGCGGTGCCGCAGCTCGACACGTTCGAGGCGCGCTTCATGCTCGCGGACCTGATGACCTACCTGCCGGATGACCTGCTCGTGAAGGTCGACCGTGCCTGCATGAGCGTCGGTCTCGAGGCCCGCTGCCCGATGCTCGACCGCGACGTGGTCGCGCTGAGCATGCGCATGCCGCCGCACGAGCGGCTCGGCCCGAGCGGCACGAAGCTCGTGCTTCGGCGACTGGCACGGAAGCTCCTGCCCGAACCCGTGCTGCGCGCACCGAAGCGTGGCTTCGCCGTTCCGCTGGCCACATGGATGTCGGGCCCCCTCCGCCACTGGGCCCATGACATGCTGAGCGATGCGACGACTTCACGCTGCGGACTCTTCGACGCCCGCGCCGTGCGATCGATCGCCGCTCGGCTGGCCGCCAGCGAGCCGGACGTGGCGAGCACGGCGTGGACGATCGCGACGGCGCATTCCTGGATGATTCACTCGCGGCGCCTGGTGCGCACGCAGGCCGATACGCTCCGCGCATGAGCGCTGGAACGATCCTCGTGACCGGGGCCGCGGGCTTCATCGGGAGCCATGTGGCGCATCGCCTCTTGGACCGCGGCGACCGCGTGGTGGGCCTCGACAACCTGAACGACTATTACGACCCGACGCTGAAGGAAGCCCGGCTCGCGCGGCTCGCGCCCCGTGCCGGCTTCTTGTTCGAGCGGGTCGACGTGGCTGATGGCGCCGCGCTCGCGCGCGTGTTCAAGGATCACGCCATCGACCGCGTCGTGCACCTGGCCGCGCAGGCCGGCGTGCGCTACTCGATGGTGAACCCCATGGCCTACGTCGAGGCCAACGTGACCGGCTTCACCAACATCCTCGAGCGCTGCCGCCATGGCGGCGTGCGGCACCTGGTCTACGCCAGCACCAGCAGCGTGTACGGCTCGAACACCGACATGCCCTTCCGCGTCGGGCAGTCGTGCGACCATCCGCTCTCCTTCTACGCCGCCACGAAGAAGGCCAACGAGCTCATGGCCCACACCTACGCGGCGATGTTCGGCCTGCCGTGCACGGGCCTGCGGTTCTTCACGGTCTACGGTCCGTGGGGCCGGCCGGACATGGCGCTGTTCCTCTTCACCAAGGCGATCCTCGCGGGCGAGCCCATCAAGGTCTTCAACCACGGGCACCACAAGCGCGACTTCACCTACGTCGATGACATCGCCGGCGGCGTCGTGGCCTCGCTCGACCATGTCGCGCAGCCGAATCCGAACTGGAGCGGCGCGCATCCCGATCCCGCCACCAGCAGCGTGCCCTGGCGGCTCTTCAACATCGGCAACGGCACCCCGGTCGAGCTCTCGCGCTACATCGAGCTCATCGAGGAGAACCTCGGCCGCAAAGCCACGCGGGAACTGCTGCCCCTTCAGCCGGGCGACGTGCCCGACACCTGGGCCGACACGACGAGCCTGACGCAAGCGACCGGCTACCGCCCGGGCACGCCCGTCGAGGTCGGCGTGAAGCGCTTCATCGACTGGTACTGCGAGTACTACAAGGTCACGCGCTGATCACGGTGCAGGGCGCGAGCCTCCCAGCGAATGCTGGCTGATGAGCGAACTGACTAGGTGTCCATCCAGACGGTTTCGACAAACTATGTTGCCTTTGAGACTTCTCGAAAAGGTCTGAAAACTCCTGCTGCGCTCTCTCCCGCCCGATGGGTCAACCCTGGCTCCTCATCTCAACACCCTTTCTTCCAATCCGGCTGGCGCATCCAAGCTGATGAGGCATCATGGTGGGGCTTCAGAGGAAAAATCAAGACAGCAGAAATTGCGGTGAGCGGCACCGCTTTCCATAGTCTCACGGACAAACCATGAAGACATCAGCACTCATTGCGTCAATCACCGTCGCCGGCTCGCTCGCGTTCGCCGCAAGCCAGCAGGGCAATTCGCAGCTTCAATCCATGACAACCACTGATTCAGTCCTAGCTTGGTCAACCAACTTGCGGACTAGTCAATCAACGCTCGCAGATGAGTGCAACGTTGAGTTTGGCGAGCCACTGAACTGGTTTGGCTCGGTTCGCGAAGTACCAGCGCCGCAACAGTGTGTTCTCAATTTCATTGGAGCCGGGGGATACGAAGACCTTAATCGCGACGGCCGCGTGGATCAGCTGACTTTTCCTGAAACTTGTGTTCGCCAAGATTGGCAGAACAACGCCGGCGCAGTCATCATTGGGCGTCAGACCACTCGACTACAGGACAATCCACCAAAAGTACGAATTCAGTGTCTGATCAGAACCGCCGAGATCATTGTGTGGATTGATGAGAACATCTCGGTAGATCATCAGAACATCAAAGCTGCCCCTCGCTTTCTGGCAGATCTTGACGACGATGGCGATCTTGACTTTGTAGTTAGACTTGTTTTTTTCGGTGATGACCCGGCCGCGATTGACGATCAGCGGGATGTCTGGATCGAAAATGTTTCAACCCCGCCACCCACTGGCGACCTCAATGGTGATGGTTCTGTGACAGGCGCAGATCTCGCTGTGGTTCTTGCCAACTGGACCACATCCGAGTGACTAGCCCTCTAATCGAAACCCCTACGATGAGTAATACAACCTACCCCCGTGTCGCGTGCATTGTGCTGAGTGTGGTGGCGCCTGTTGCACTTCCACACGTCTCGACCCAATTCGGCAGCGAAGCCGTCGCGAACAGCATCCGCAGCGCCGCACCGACGTTGAGCGGAGACTGTTCCGACATTGAGGACCTGATCTGGTTCGATCCAACTCCACGGGAGATTGCGTGTACCCCTGACAATTCGGGCGAAACGACACTTACATACGTGCAGGCGGCGATTGACTACGCCACTGACATCAACGGTGACGGCAGAGCTGACTTTCACCGCATTCGCATCCCC
>JAGWXC010000184.1 GCA_018970045.1 Planctomycetota bacterium
CAGAACATCCGCACCGGGCAGTGGGCTGCACTCGACTACAAGACCAGCTCGCAGCCATCCGATCCGAAGGACCACCGCACGAAGTCCGGTTGGACCAACCTTCAATTGCCGCTCTATCGCGAACTGTTGGCCACGATCCAGATCCCGCGCGAGTCCCTGCTGCTGGGCTTGATCGCCCTACCCGCGCAGCCGGATCTGGCACGAATCCAACTCGCAGACTGGTCCCAGGACCAGCTCGACGAAGCCGTCAAGATCGCGGCAGAAATCGTTGCCGAGGTCAAGGCAGCACGAACCCCGGCCGACTTCGCACCCAGCGGCAAGCCGCCCCTCAGCGATGACCCGCTCGTGCTCGCCATGCACGGCATCGGGATCCGTGGCGTGGCACCGATGGCCTCGTCCGATGATGCGCCCACCACGCAGGCCACGACCGTCGGGGGTGCAGCGTGAACGAGCACACCATGCATGCAGCGGACAGCAGCCACCGCTCGATCGTCACCGCCAACGCGGGCTCGGGCAAGACGTACCTGTTGGCCAATCGCCTCATTCGATGGATGATCGAAGCCGCCCGGCGCAACGCTGGCGGCAACTGCGACGCGGAGTCCATTCTGGCCATCACCTTCACGCGCAAAGCGGCCGGCGAGATCCTTGATCGCGTGCTGCGGCACTTGGCGCTCGGTGCGACCAGTGCAGCCAGCCGTGAGCAATTCGAAACGCCGGGCATGATCGGCCGCGCGACAGAGGCCGAGTACGCGGCCGTGCTGGCGCAGGTGCTCGATCACCTCGACCGGCTCTCGATCGGCACCATCGATGGCTTCTTCTCGCGACTGGGCAAGGCGTTTGCCGCCGAGCTTGGTCTTCCGGCCGAGTGGACGATCGCCAGCGACGATCAGGATCACGCCCAGCGTGCGCTCGCCCTCTCACGGCTGCTCGAAGCCAAGCCCAAGGTGGTGTGGGAGCTCGTGCGCATGGTCACGGATGGCGCGCCCAAGGCACGACTGCACGACGCGCTGCTCACGTCGATCCGCACGCCGCTCGCGCTGCTCGAGCTGGCTGATCGCCATGGTGTGGGCGATGCCCCGTGGCACGCCCTGACCGCGGATCACGTCCAGTTCTTCGAGGGTGCCCAGCTGCTCACCGCTGCCGACCTCGATGCGGCCCTGCGCGATCTCGCCGCAGCACCCGTGGCCACGACGAAGACCGGCACCCCAGACAGCAGGTGGGTCAAGGGTCGCAACACCCTGCTCGCCGCGGCCACGCGCGGCGATTGGCGCGACGTGCCTGAGCTCGGCTTCGCCGCCAAGATCGCCTCAGGCGGTGCCTACTACAACGTCGATCCCGATCAGGAGCTCGTCCGGTGCGTGCGCCGCATCATGCATCATGCACTGGCCATCGAGACCAAGCTCATCAAGCAGCGCATCGCCGGCTGCGTCGAGCTCGCGCGCGGCTTCAACGAGCACGCCGCTGCCATCCGTCACGCCGAGGGGCGTTACTCCTTCGCCGAAATCGGGGCGGCCATCGCACGAGCCCATCGGCTGCAGGACGCCGGCAGCGATGGCCTCCAGGAGATGCGCTATCGCCTCGACTGCGCGATCCAGGATCTGGCGATCGATGAGTGCCAGGACACCAGCCCCGACCAGTACAGCGTGCTCGCGCCCTTCATGGACGAGATCTTCGCCAGCGACAGCGAACGCCGGTTCATCATGGTTGGCGATCCCAAGCAGTCGATCTACGGCTGGCGCGGCGGCACGCCGGCACTGATCGGCCGGATCCGCACGCAGCGCTCCGGTGGACTCGATGCCGACGTGCAGCTCGCGGTGAGCCAGCGCTCGCATCCTGCGGTGATGGACCTCGTCAACTCGGTCTTCGGTCCCTCGGACACGCTCACCCTGGCCGACCGCCTGCAGTCCATCGATCGCGCCGCGATCGATCCGGCCGCCCACCATGCCGCGCTGCTTGCGGCAGGAATCCCGGCACCCAGCGCCGTGGCGAGCTTTCCCATCGATCGAGTCGTCGCCGACTGGACCTTTGTGCCACATCAGAGTGCTGCACGGCTGCAGGGCAAACCCGCCTCGATCTCGGCCTCATGCACGCTGCCCGAGGAAACTTGGTCCGCTGCGGCAGCCCGTGTGGCACTCGCTGCCAGCCAGCAGCGCCCGGGCGCCACGATCGCCATCCTCGTGAACACGAATCAGCAGATCGGCGATGTCGTGCAGGCACTGCGGCAGCTGGGCGTGGGTGCCAGCGACGAGGGCCGTGGCTCGCTCATGGATTCGATGGTGGTGGCGGTGCTCATGGCGCTGCTGCGCGTGGCCGAGCAGCCGCTCGACCAGACCGCCTTGCTGATGGTCACGCAGGCGCCCGTCCGCACGGCGCTCGATGGGATCGTGCCGATTCCTGAGTATGCATCCGCCTTCGCCTGTGAGCGCCTTGGCGCCTCGATCCGCCAAGCGCTGCATGAGCGCGGCCTGACTGCATGGCTGGACGACGTGGCCCAAGCGCTCACGCCGCTCTCGAGTGCGCGCGACCGCGTGCGCGTACGGCAAGTGCTCGCGCTGGCCGCCACGGCTCCTGCCGACGTGGCCAGCAGACCGGAACGATTCGTGCGCCTGGTCCACTCCACGGGTTCGCGAACGGTCAGCGGCGACCGCATCCGCGTGATGACGGTTCACGCGAGCAAGGGCCTTGAATTCGACGAGGTCATCCTGCCAGCCCTCAACGATCCGCTCGACGAGGTCAAGGCGACCAACGGTGCATGGGCATCGATCAACGATGGCCCGGGCGGTGCACCGCTCGCCATCGGTCCGGTCGTCCGCAAGGACCTTGCCGGGCGCAGTCCGCTCTTGGCCGCCATCAACACCGAAGCCCGCGTCATCGAACTCTTCGACGGCCTGTCCGCCTTCTACGTGGCGCTCACCCGGGCGAAGTCGGGTGTGCACTTCATCTGCACCGAGCCAACGAAGGTCGATGAGCCCAAGCTCACGCCACTGTGGTTGCTGCGCGTGTCGATCGAGGAGTTCGGGGGTGCCTACAAGCGTGCCTTCGCCATCGGTGGCGATCGCACCAAGCCCTTCTGGGGCAATGGCATCAGCTCGGCCGACGTCGCAGCCGCATTGAACGAGCTGGCCCCGCCCCGCGCCAACGCGACCACACGCGCGCTGCCCACGGTCACCGTGGCGGAAGCGGTCACGGCTTCCGGTCCCGTGCGGGTTGCGCTGCCGGAGGCAGGCAGCGATCCGATCGCCATGCGGCGGGGCACCATCGTGCACGCGCTGCTGCGGCAGGTCACCTGGGCCGCCCCGTCTGCTGCCGACCTGGGTCGCGGCGGCGGTCTCGATGATCAGGCCATCGCACGGGCACACGCGCTCGTGCAGGCCGAACTGCGTTCACCGGTGCCGACGGCGGAACTTGCCGCAGCCGTTGAACTCGCGCGCGCCGCCTTGGCTGGCCCCGTGGGTGCCGCCTTGACCAAGCCCGACGGCCCGGTCGAGTGGTCCGTGCATGGCGAGCTGCCCTTCCAGTGTGCGCGCCCGGGCCGCGAGGGCGGCCGCATGGGTGGTCGCATGGACCGCGTGGTGCTTGGCACCGATGGGTCACGCATCACGCACGCTCAGGTGATCGACTTCAAGACCGGTTCGGTCGGCATGAGCGAGCAGCAGGTGCTCGATCACTACCGCGACCAGATGAACGACTATCGCGTGGCCGCCGCTGAACTCACGGGCCTTGCCCCTGCGACCATCGCAGTCTCGCTGCTGATGATCGATCGCGGCGACGTGATCGCAGCCTGACCGGATGCAGTAGCACAGAGGTGCCCGTGCTGAGCGGGAGCATCGCCATGGTTCCTGCTCAGGCGACCACCGGCCCGACGCGGCGTGCCCCTCCGCACGCCGCGCCGGACCCGGTCGCGTCACCACACACACTGCCCAATCACGAACGGGCATCCCACCAGAAACCCCACCAGGAGCCCCACGAGGAACCAACTCCGGGCTCGATCGTTCTCCACGGATCCGTCTCCCACAACTCCGGCTCCCACTCACCCATCCCTCCCCATCCGATCCGTCTCCCCTGCGGCTCCCTCTCTCTCGGGATCGATCCTTCCCCCCGATCGATCTCCCACTCAACCCCCGGCACCCATCCACCTCAACTCACGCTCCCCGTTGTTCGGAGGGGCTGCCGGCTCCGACCCCGGCAGCCCCCGTGCGATGCCGCCTGCGCGCTCACCATCGCGCGGCGTTGATCGCGGTGTTCATTCAGTCCACGGCGTACTCGAGCGTGACCACCACTCGGGCTTCCTTGTTGATGCAAGACGTGTCGTAGGACCCGTTGCCATCGAACTCAGCGCTGCCGGCGCACACGATGTCAAAGGCCCCCTGCGACGCGCTGACGAGACGTCCGAGCCGACCGCCCGAGCCATCTACGAGCAGATTCGCACGCTCTCGCGCATTGGCGGTGCCTTGGTCGATGAGTTCCAGCTTGAGCGACTCGATCGTGCTCACGAGGTAGCGCGGGCTCGCGCTGCCCACTTCATGGCCCTCGCGGATGAGGTCCGTCGACCGCATCGCGATGCGCTCGACCAACCGCAC